>JBBFKQ010000003.1 GCA_037481935.1 Aquificaceae bacterium
GCTGTTTCTAACAGGCAGGAGATAGCAAGGAGGCTCATGGAGGTGGGTAGGAGTCCAGATGAGCCTGTTGCCTTTGTGGAGAGGGGGACAACCTCTGGGCAGAGGGTTGTGATAACTAGCCTCAGGGAGCTTTCTGTGAGTCCTCCTGAGGTTAAGCCCCCTGCAGTTATGGTGGTGGGGAAGGTGGTGGGCTTGAAGGACTATCTGGTATGGTTTGAAGTATCCGAAAAAACCTTTGAAGTTCCCCAGGTTTAGGGAACGAATTACAGAGAAGGGCATACCTTAAGGTCTTTCCCTGTCTTGTTTTTCCAAAAAACTCTATTTAAGATTTTAAAGTAAATAAACTATTAAGGAGGTAAAATATGCTGAAAGTGGACATTCCCAGAGAAAGGTCTGCATCTTCCAGAGGTGCCCTGCCAGAAGTGGTAAAGAGGGATGGTGCAATTGTTAGCTTTGACAGGGGCAGAATAGAGAGGGCAATCTCAAAGGCTTTCAGGGCTGTTGATGAGCCAGTGGATGCTTCTACTACGGAGGAGCTTGTGGAGGAGGTTGTTTTCAAGGTGTTGAGTCTGGAAAAGAAAAAGGTTCATGTGGAGGAGATACAGGATATAGTGGAGGAAGTGCTTATCCTCCATGGCTTCGCAAAGGTTGCGAAGGCCTACATCCTTTACAGAAAGAAGAGGGAGGAAATCAGAGATATATCAAAGGCCATAGTTGATGCAGAAAAAGTCGTTCAGGACTATGTATACCAGCAAGACTGGAGGGTTCAGGAAAACGCCAACGCAAGCTACTCCTTCTCCGGTTTAATGCTCCACACCGCGGGGACCGTCATAGCCCACTACACCCTCACCCACGTATATCCTGAAAGGATTGCAAAGGCTCACAGAGAGGGGGACCTTCATATACATGACCTTTCCCATGGCATAGTGGGATACTGTGCAGGATGGTCTATGGAAGACCTATTAAGAAAGGGCTTTAGAGGTGGTCCTGGGAGGGTTACCGCAGGTCCTGCAAAGCACCTCTCTTCTCTTCTTGGTCAAATGGTCAACTTCCTTGGTGTGACGCAGATGGAGTTTGCAGGTGCTCAGGCTCTCAACTCAGTGGATACTTTCCTTGCACCGTTCGTGAGGGCAGACAGACTTGGCTATAATGAGGTTAAACAGCTTGTTCAACAGCTTGTCTTTTCCCTCAACGTCCCCTCAAGATGGGGAGGCCAGGCACCTTTCATAAACTTCTCCTTTGACTGGACTGTTCCAGGAGACATGAAGGATAGACCTGTCATAGTTGGAGGTAGAGAAAGGCCCGACATAGGATACTATGGAGAATTTCAGAAGGAGATGGACATCATAAACAGAGCTTTTATGGAAGTTATGATGGAAGGGGACAACGAAGGCAGGATATTTTCCTTCCCCATACCCACTTATAACATAACTCCTGACTTTGAATGGGACTCGGAGAATGCAAGGCTCTTATGGAAGATGACCGCAAAATACGGCATACCCTATTTTCAAAACTTCATATCAAGCTCCCTGAAGCCGGGGGATGTAAGAAGTATGTGTTGCAGGCTCCAGCTTGACCTGAGGGAACTCAGAAACAGAATGGGTGGTCTTTTTGGAAGCGCCGACAAGACAGGCTCCATAGGAGTTGTAACCATAAACATGCCCAGAATAGGCTACCTTTCTAAGTCCGAGGATGAGTTTTTTGAAAGGCTTAATGAACTTATGGAGCTTGCGAAGGATAGCCTCGAGATAAAGAGGAAAGTCATAGAAAGGAACCTGAAAAGGGGTCTCATGCCTTACTCAAGGGAGTATCTGCAATCCTTTGACACCTTCTTTTCTACCATAGGTCTTGTTGGCATGAACGAGGCATGCCTTAACTTCCTTGGTGTCTCCATAGCAGAGCCTGAGGGCAAGGAGTTTGCCATAAGGGTTCTTAAGTTCATGAGGGAGAGGCTTTCTGATTTTCAGGAGGAGACAGGACATCTTTACAATCTTGAAGCGACGCCTGCGGAGGGAACATCCTACAGACTCGCAAAGATAGACAGAATGAAATATCCCGACATAATAACAGCAGGAGAAGGAGAACCTTACTACACGAACTCAACCCATCTGCCAGTAAACTATACCGATGACCTCTTTGAAGTGCTTCAACATCAGAAGGACTTCCAGACCCTCTACACGGGCGGAACTGTCATACACGCCTTCTTACAGGAATCTCCTAGTGAACTGGCAGTGGCAAGGTTTATAAAAAGAGCTTTTGAAAATTACCCCATTCCATACCTCACTATTACGCCTACCTTCTCCGTCTGTGAAGACCACGGCTACATACGGGGCGAACACTTCCATTGCCCCCAGTGTGGAAAACCTGCAGAGGTTTACTCAAGGGTCGTGGGATATTACAGGCCTGTGCAAAGGTGGAACAGGGGCAAGCAGGAGGAGTTCAGACAGAGGCTGGAGTATGCTATCTAACCCGAGTTTTTCTGGGCGTGGGCGGGCTCATGCCTGTGCCTGCCTTCCACATCTGCAAGTTCTGCCACGGTAGTGGTGGTCAGGTATTCAAGTATTCTTTCTCTGAGTTCAGTCCACTTGTGATGGACCACGCAGGGTGAGCTCTGCCACTCTTCACACCTTCCAGGTCTTAGAGCACAGTAATCCAGCTTGTATTCTTCGTCAAGGTAGCGTATAACATCCATGATGGTTATCTCTTCAGGTGGGACGGCAAGGGTAAAACCGCCGGTTGGGCCCTTATAGGACTTTAAAACCCTTTCCCTTGCCAGTTTGTGAAAAATCTTTGAAAGAAAGGGCTTTGGAATCCTCTGGGCTTCTGCAATTTCCTCCACCTTGACAAGCCTGTCCCTGTTGAGGGCAAGGTACGCAAGGGCCAGAAGGGCATATTTAACAGTTTCTGAGTATATCATGAAAATAAATTATATGCCAGAAGCACTTTTTTGCAAAGTGAAATTAGAATATAAGCATGTTTCCCTCAGATTGGTGGAAAAAGGCGGAAGAAAGGGTAAACAATCTCAAGAAGGCAAAGGAAAGCCTTGAGGAGCTACTCAGCAAACATCCTGAGCCTAAGAGCCTTTTGGACTACCTGAACGATAGAAGGTTCATACTGCTCCTTGAGCTCCTTGACCAGTCTGAGTGTATAAAGAAGTTTCTTATAAACCATCCAGAGGACTTTCAGAGAACCATACCAGGTCTGTGGTATGTCTTCAAAGACAAAAAAACCTATCTGAAGGAGCTGGAGGGTCTCGTGTGGGAGAGTATGTCCGATGAAGAGTTTTCAAGGACCCTCGCTTACTACAGACACAGGGAGCTTATGAGAATAATGGCAAAGGAGATACTTGGCACTGCCAGATACGAGGAGCTTCTTCAGGAATACTCACAGCTTCCTGATGCCATGTTAGAGCTTGCCTACAGGAGAGCTTACAAAGAGGCGGTGGAGAAATACGGAAAGCCTCTGGATGAAGAGGGAAGACCTGCCACAGGATGCGTGATAGCCCTCGGGAAGCTGGGAAGCTATGAGCTCAACTACTACTCAGATATAGACATAATGTTCATACATTCCACAGACAGGGGACAGGCGGGGAAGTTAACTCTGAACGAGTTCTTCTCGAGGTTTTTCCAGAAAGTCTTCAGGCTCATGACCCAGATAACGCCGGAGGGCAAGCCCTACGAGGTGGACCTTGACCTGAGACCTTTTGGCAAATCTGGACCTGTAAGCATGTCTCTCAGAAGCGCAGAGCTCTACTATGAGTCTTATGGTAGAACGTGGGAGAGGTTCGCCCTTCTGAGAGCAAGATACTGTGCGGGAGATGAAGAGCTTTACAGGGCCTTTGAAAGGGAAGTAAAAGAGCCCTTTGTCTTTAAAAAGTCTGTGGACTACAGAATACTGGAGGAGATAAGGCTTATAAAGGCACAGATAGCCAGTGAGGCAAAGAAGAAACTGCTTGGCAGAAACAACATAAAGACGGGAGAGGGTGGTATAAGGGAGGTGGAGTTTGCAGTTCAGTCCCTGCTTCTGCTTCTGGGGGGAAAGTTTCCTTTCCTCAGAGAGAGCAACACCTTCAGGGCCATATGGAAGCTGAGTCAGAAGGGGGTCTTTTCTGGGGAAGAAGCCATATTTTTAGAGAGGGCTTACGAGTTTCTCAGAAGGCTTGAACACAAGGTTCAGCTCTATTCCTGCACGCAAACGCAGAGCTTTTCAGAAGCAGATTTCCCAAGGCTTGCAAAGGCTATGGGCATGAAGGAGCAGGAGCTCAGGGACAGCTATGAAAAGTTCACAAAGGGTGTAAGCCTTATCTTTTCTCAGATAATGCCCTCACAGGTAGAGGAGGAGCTCCATCCTATTCAGAGAGCCTTGCTGAACAGCGATCTGGAAGAGGCAAGGGAAATCCTGAACGGCTACGGCTTTAGAGAGCCAGTAAGAGCCTTTAACATACTCCTTAGCTACATAAGCGGAAGGGAGGGCATAAAGCTGTCCACTCAGGAAAAAGAGACATTTATAAAAGTCCTTCCTCAGCTTCTTGAAAGTATGGCTCAGACCACAGACCCGGATGAAACCCTTTCCAACTTTGATAAGTTCTTTTCAAACCCCACAGGCAGGAAGGTAATCCTGAGCCCTGCAAAGGAAGACGTAAGCAAAAGCCTCTGCAGGGTCTTTTCTCTCTCATCTTACCTTTCCACGCTGATAAGCAGATATCCAGACCTTGTGGAGGATGTGCTCACCCTTTATCAGGACTTTCCTGAGGAGGAAAGGTTCACTGAAGAGTTTGAAAAATACAGAAGCACACTGGGGCTCAGCCCGGAGAATCTCTACAGAAGGTTTAAAAGGGTCTGGGAGATAAGAATAGCTCTTGTGTATCTTGTAAAGAAGGAGGACAGATACAGAAAGCTCTTCAGCTTCTTTGAAAAGCTCTCAGACCTTGCAGACTTTTTATTGCGAAGACTGTGGAAAGACCTCGGGTTTGAGGACATGCTTCTTCTTGCCCTTGGCAAGTATGGAAGCAAAGAGCTCACAGTTGGCTCTGACCTTGACCTTGTTTTCCTGTGCAGAGAATCCGGAGAGGAAAAGACCAGAAAAGCTCAGGAACTGATTGCCTTTCTCACAAAGCATACCTCGGAGGGTTACCTTTACGATGTGGACTTCAGGCTCAGACCCATGGGAAGCGCCGGAGAAATAGCTCCCTCCATGAGCTTTTACAGAGAATACTTCCAGTCTCAGGCAAGGACATGGGAAAGACTTGCATGGACAAGATGCAGATACGTAGCTGGACCGCAGGAGCTTGCAGAGGAGTTTGAAGGGCTCCTCAGAAGCTTTCTCTTTGAAAAGCCACTGGGTGAAAAGGAAAGGGGAGAAATAAGGGATATGAGGCTTGCCCTTGAGGGCAACGCAAAGAAGGGAAAGGAAATTTTGGACCTCAAGTTCTCTCCCGGAGGGCTTATTGACGCAGAGTTTCTCATTCAGTATTACAGCCTTTTAGAAAGGCTAAGAGAACCCTCAATGATAAGAGCCTGTGGTAGGCTTATGGAAAAGTATCCGGTTCTCAAAGAGGTGCAAGAGCACTACACTTTTCTCAGGCTTGTGGAAACAAGGCTCAGGCTTTCAAAGGAGAGGGCAGGGTCTTTACTTGGACCTCAGGATATGAAAAGGGTAGCAAGCTCGCTGGGCATGCAGACAGAGGAGCTTCAGGAAAAGGTTATGGGTAGCATGAAGAGGCTGAGGGATATCTTTCTTGAGGTCTTTGATTGATTCAGAGAAGGAGAGAGGCTACAAGGAAGTAGACAAAGACCGATATTATATCCTGCAACACGGTGGCAAGAGGGCCGCTTCCGTGTGCTGGGTCCGAGCCAAGCCTTTTGAGAAACATGGGCAGCAAAGAGGCCACAAAGCCGGCCGCCGTTGAAGCAAGAAGTATGGCAAGAGAGACAACGAGGGCGATTTTCATATCCTTCCAGAAGATGGATACTGCAAAGAAACTGAAAAAGAAGAGGGCAAGGCCTATGGCACTGCTTGTTTTGGTTTCCCTTCCTATGTCTACAGGTATTCTCAGGGCAAGAGCCCTGACTATGAGAGCCTCTGTCTGCGTTCCCACAGCATCTGCAAGGTAAACCACCGTTGGTATAAAAAAGGCAAGAGCCACATGCCTTTCCAGCTCTTTTTCAAACATGCCCACCACTCCAGCGGCTAGAAATCCACCCACAAGACCAGCGAGGAGCCAGGGCAGCCTGTAGAGGACTCTTCTGCCAAGGTCTGCACTCCCATAAGACACAGCCATATTGTCTGGTCCCAGAATACCCGCCATCTTTGAGAGGTCTTCCTCATGTTCCTGAAGCAAAACTCTGAGAAGGGTGAAGGGTGGTATGAGTCCAAGAAAGTATCCATAGTGGTCCACAACGGGCATGGCGTATTCGCCCTTCTGCACCGCCTGCCATGCTACCACCTCCTGGTCTGTATCTGGGCTTACCCTTGGGGGGTCTGAGTCCATGATGCCACCTATCCTGTCCTCGGGACCTGCACTGAAGAGGTCCTCTGCCGTAACTATTCCAACAAGCTTCCCTCCCTCAAGAACCACTATGTGAGAGGCGGAGACATACTTTTTGCCAAGTATCCTTTCAATGGTCTCCTCCACAGTGTTTTCAGGATGTGCTATTGGCACATCAACAACTGCAAGAGCTTTTGCAGTCTCATAAAAGGCTCCCCTGTCCATGTGTATAGTCTATCAGACCAATCTTAATATTCCGTTAAAATCAGCCCAGAAGCCTGAGTGCCCTTGCAACTCTTTCCAGAACCTTTTCCGTGGGCATCACATCACAGATTATGTCCACTCCTACACCCTCCAGCTCTCCCGTGAGGCAGGCTCTGAGGGCATGCCACACATCCTTTGCCTTCAGATTTAGCTCCTTCTGTATCTCCTTCGCTATTTCCTTCACTCTGGTAGCATTGAGCTCGCCCTCCTGAGCTTTTTGCAGGAAAAGCTCAAGCACTTCCCTTGAGTGCTCGTTCTCAAGCACCGCCATAGCCTGCTCTGAATAGCTTATCTCTTCCACAAAGAAGGGCTTTAATCTTTCAACCCCATCAAGCAGGGTTTCAAAGGAGTCTCTGGTTCTTTCAAGGACCTTTTTTACATATTCCCTGTCTACTTCGTATCCAGCCCTCTGGAGGAAAGGCATAAACTCCTCCACAAGCCTGTCAAGGGAGAGAACTTCCCTTATGTATACCCCGTTCATCCACCTGAGCTTTTCCTTGCTGAAGACCGCAGGCGATGAGTTAACATCCTCAAGCCTGAAAAGCTGTATGAGCTCATCTTTTGAAAATATCTCCTTCCCTTCCTCCGGGGGGGACCAGCCCAGAAGGCACAGAAAGTTAAAAAGGGCTTCCGGCAGGTATCCTTCCTCTCTGTAGTTTCTGACAGAAACCGCTCCATGTCTTTTTGAGAGCTTGCTCCTGTCCTCTCCCAGTATGACGGGTAGGTGGGCAAACTCTGGAATCTCAAAACCCAGAGCTTCGTAGATGAGTATCTGCTTTGGTGTGTTGGGTATGTGGTCTTCGCCCCTTACCACATGGGTGACACCCATAAGGGCATCATCCACCACCACCACAAAGTTGTAGGTGGGTGTCCCATCGCTCCGCACTATCACAAAATCTCCAAAGTCATCCACGCTTATGGCTATGTGCCCCTTTATGAGGTCTTCAAAGACAACAACCCTTCCATCGGGCACCCTGAAGCGTATAGCATAGGGCTTGCCCTCTCTCTTGAAGGCTTCCGCTTCCTCCCTGCTGAGAACTCTACACTTGCCCGAGTAGCGGTAGGGCACTCCTCTTTCCTCCGCCTTCTTGCGTTCTTCTTCCAGTTCATCCACCGTGCAGAAGCAGGGGTAGGCGTGTCCACTCTCAAGAAGTCTCTGTGTATACTCCCTGTATATGTCAAACCTCTCCGACTGCCTGTAGAACTCATCCCACTCAATTCCAAGCCACTGAAGGTCCTCAAGAAGCATCCTCTCAAACTCCTCTGTGGACCTTTCCCTGTCCGTGTCCTCAACCCTAAGGATAAACTTTCCTCCATGATGTCTTGCAAAGAGGTAGCTGAATATGGCGGTTCTTGCGTTCCCCAGGTGCAGGTATCCTGTGGGGCTCGGTGCAAAGCGTGAAACTACCATGGGAATATTATAGCCCGTAGTTATTCCTGTAATAGTCACACCATGCGCTCACGGGACATTCTCCGCATTTTGGCCTTACGGGCCTGCATATAGTCTGACCGAAGGCCACGAGAAGTCTGTTGTAGTCCCTCCAGTATTCCTGGGGAACCACCTGCATGAGGGCTTTCTCTGTCTCCTCTGGATTTCTTGTCCTTACCAGACCCCAGCGGTTGCTTATGCGGTGCACATGCACATCCACCGCTATGGCAGGCTTTCCAAAGCCCTCTGAAAGCACTATGTTCGCCACCTTTCTTCCCACTCCCCTGAGCCTGAGAAGGTCCTCCATTGTATCCGGCACTTTTCCACCAAATTCCTCCACAAGCTGTCTTGCAAGCTCCTTAAGATGTTTTGCCTTGTTTCTATAAAAGCCCACGGGATGTATGAGCCTCTGGAGCTCATCCAGATCCATCTTGAGCAGGTCCTGGGGACTCTTTATCCTCTCTAAAAACCTCTTGCAGACTTCTGCTGTTGTTTCATCCCTTGTCCTTGTGGAGAGGAGGGCACAGAGGAGGGCACTGAGGGGGTCCTTTCTTTTCTGGGCTATGAGCTTGACGATAGGGGCGTGCCACCTGGGATATTCTCTTTTCATTATCTGGAGGACTGTTGGAAGGTCTTCCTTTCTCATAAGTTTTTGTATTTTAAGACAGCCTTAGCCTGAATAGAAGCCCGAGGGCCAGAAGATGGAGCAGGATTGAATACAGCACAAGAATCTGTAAGGAAAACTCGTATAGCATACCCATCAGTGCACCACCGAGAAAGGCGGAAAGGCCGTAGAAAAAGTGGAAAAGACCGTAAGCCCTTCCCCTTGCACCTTCAGAAGAGAGCTCTGCAACTGCAGACCTCATTATGGACTCCTGAACGCCGAGGCTTATGCCCCACAAAATTACAGCAATCACAGGCTGGCCTGTAAGGAAGATGAAAATGGGAGAGAAAATTCCCACAGATAGCCCCAGAAGTAGAGAAGTAAAGCCAATCCTGTCGTAGAGAAAACCAAAGAAAAGGGCAGAGAGGGCATCAACTCCCATGGCTAAGGCAAAGAGAAGGGCAACCTCCCAGCCGTTAAAATTTAACCTCTGAGAGAGGTGAAAGCCAATAAGTGGAAACTGTAAAAAGCTCATAGATACAAGACACGAAGCAAGCATGTAAAGGTAAAAATTCTTACTCAGAGAGCCCTTCTGCCACGAGGTCCCTTTGAATTCAGCTCTATCAACCTGTGACCTTCTGGCTATGAGGAGCAAAAGCATGGCAAGCGTTGCCGGCAAGAAGAGAAGGACAAAGGCGCTTCTGTAGCTAAGCCCAAGGAAGAGGACAAGTGCAACACAGACAGGACCCAGAACCGCACCCAGCTGGTCGAGAAACTCATGAAGCCCAAAGCCCCTGCCATGACCCACCACCTGAGTTGCCCTTGAGAGCAGGGCATCCCTTGATGGGGTCCTCAGACCCTTGCCAGCCCTTTCAAGAAAGAGAAGAAGGCTTGCGCTCTGCCAGCTCAACGCAAATCCAAGAAGCGGAACTGCAAAAAGATTCAGAGCGTAGCCCACAAGGGTAAAAGCCCAGTAACTTTTCAGCCTGTCGGAGACAAGACCAGAAAGGAGTCTCACCCAGTATCCCAGTAGCTCAGCAAGTCCAGATACAAGGCTTACCCAGAGGGCGGAGGCACCAAGAAAGGCAAGATACGGACCGATGATGCCTCTTGCCCCCTCGTAGGTAAAGTCGGAAAGAAGGCTCACAAGACCCATGAGAAATATGAACCTGTAAGCCTTCCCCTTATCCCACATCTATGTGCTCTACCTCACACAGAATTCTGACCTCGGGGAGAAAGGAGGCTATGTTTTCCAGAACCTCTAAAAGCCCCCTGTATGTGTCCGGAGTAGCAATAAGATAGACCTCATCGGATGACTTTTCCTTTGTCCGCACTATGGCATACCTGCCAGAGCCATCTACAAGGGATGTAAAAAGCCCTATCTTCTCCTTAGGAACCCTTACCAGAAGCACCCTTGCTTTTACCTCTCTGCTCATGGCTGATTATCTTGGCACCGAACATGTCCTTCACCTTTTCCACAAAGGGTGGAAGACCAGATTCTTCCTGAGCCTTTTCCACCACAAAGTCAATCCTTGGGTTTATTGACCTTATCCTTTGCATGTCCTGCTCGGTAAGGTCCTTCTCCCTTATGTAAAAAACAAGCCTGTCCTCCTTGAACTCATACCTTGACCTTCTGAGCACCTCCATCACAAGGGTATCCAGCTTGCCCTCAAGGGACTTGAGAGGGTCTTCCTGTCTTTCGCTCTGCTCCTGCACTACTGCAGAAGAGCTCTGTGGGCTCTGCAGATACTTCAGAAGCTCTCCCACAGGCATTATGTCCCTTACTATCTGAGTTTTTATGACCGCAAGCTCACAGGCTCTCAGGAAGTCTCTGCTTCTTGCATCAAGCCTTGCAGTGTTTAGCACCTTTTCCACATATAGAAGGGCATTCAGCGGTATGTTCCCCATGCTCCTGTGGAAGTCCTCCACCGCCATAACCTTCTCTGGCTCTTTCAGGCTTTTGTAGAGTATAAGACCTCTGAGCTCCTCCTCAAGAAAATCCCAGAACCTGGGCAGGTTAAAGCCCCTGTGGCTCAGGTCATTGAGAAAGGCAAGGGCGGAATCCACCTCCGAGCTCAGGAGCATTCTCAGAAAATCCCTCACCCTCTCCTGAGATACTATACCAAGAAACTCCTCAAGGACCTCAGAATTTACCCTGCCCTCACCGTAGGTGCTTAGCTGGTCAAGCAGGGAAAGTGCATCTCTCATACCACCGTCGCTTATCTTTGCTATGGTTATCAGAGCCTTTTCCTCACACTGGATATCTTCTCTCTCGCATATACTCTTCAGATACTCTGATATCTCTTCCTCTCTGAGCTTTGAGAATATAAGCCTTTGACACCTTGAGAGGATGGTGGGCATTATCTTCTCATACTCTGTGGTGCACAGCACAAAGATGGTTCTTGGTGGTGGCTCTTCAAGGGTTTTCAGAAGGGCGTTGAAGGCCTCTCTGGTGAGCATGTGGGCTTCATCAAGTATGTAGACCTTGTATTTGCCCCTTATGGGTGCGTATGATACTGCATCCCTTATGGCCCTTATGTCATCTATTCCTCTACTGGAGGCGGCATCTATCTCTATGAGGTCTGGAAAACTTCCTCTGTCTATTGCAAGGCAGTTTTCACATCTTCCACAGGGTTCACCCTCTTCTGGCTGAAGACAGTTTATTGCCCTTGTAAGTATTCTTGCAAGGGTAGTCTTCCCCGTTCCCCTTGGACCTGCAAAGAGATAGGCGTGGGAAAGCTTGCCCAGCCTTACCGCATTCCTGAGAACACGCACTGCCACATCCTGACCTACCACCTCGGAGAAGCGTCTGGGTCTGTATTTTCTTGCAAAAGGGACATACATGCTGTTAAATAGTATAATCCTTCTTGCAAAACTTTCAGCCTTCCCTATCTTTATTCTATAAGAGAGGTGTGAAGCATGTTTGAGAAATTTACGGAAAAGGCAAGACAGATTATCCTCCAGGCAAGGGAGGAAGCTATAGAGCTTGGCCATACATACCTTGGCAGCGAGCACATACTGCTGTCGCTCATAAGGGAAGAGGACCTTCCCTCCCTTGTGCTTACCCGCTTTGGACTGACCCAGGAAAAGGTGCGCAAGGCCATAATGGGTCAGATAACGCGCGGGAGCCATTCAGGCGAGATACTCTTTGCACCAGACGCCAAGAGAGTCCTTGAGTTTGCAGTAGAAGAAGCCCGCATACTCCACCATCAGTTTGTGGGTCCAGAGCACCTTCTCATTGGCATAGTCAGGGAAAAGACAGGGCTTGGAGGAAGGATACTCAGAGGCTTCGGGCTGGATGAATACTCTGTCCGAAGGGAGGTTCTTCAGATACTGGGAGAACTGCCCCCTCAGGAGACCACCAAGTATGCACCCACACCAAACCTTGACAGGTTTTCAAGAGACCTTACCCAGATGGCAAGGGAAGGCAAGCTTGACCCTGTCATAGGAAGGGAAAAGGAGATAGAAAGGGTTATACAGATACTGGTTAGAAGGAGAAAAAACAACCCTGTTCTTCTTGGAGACCCTGGCGTTGGAAAGACTGCCATTGTGGAGGGCCTTGCCCAGAGAATAGCTTACAAGCAGGTGCCAGACCCGCTTCTCAACAAAAGAGTTGTTGCCCTTGACCTTGCAGCCCTCGTGGCTGGAACGAAGTATAGGGGTCAGTTTGAGGAGAGGCTCAAGAACATACTCAAGGAGCTGGAAAAGGCGCCCAACGTGATACTCTTCATTGATGAGATACACACTCTCGTGGGAGCTGGCTCTGCAGAGGGCTCAATAGATGCCAGCAACATGCTAAAGCCAGCCCTTGCAAGAGGTGAAATACAGGTTATAGGTGCTACTACCCTTGACGAATACAGGAAATACATAGAAAAGGATGGCGCTCTGGAAAGAAGGTTCCAGCCTATCATAGTGGACCAGCCCTCTCAGGAAGATACCATAAGGATACTTTACGGTCTTAAATCCAAGTTTGAGGAGTTTCACAATGTGGAATACAAGCCTGAAGCCATAGAAAAGGCTGTGACACTCTCTGAGAGATACATAACAGAGAGAAACCTGCCAGACAAGGCAATAGACGTGATAGATGAGGCAGGTTCTCTTGTAAAGCTCAGAGCATACCAGTTGCCGCCTGATTTAAGGGACATAGAGGAGAAGATAAAGGAGATTGAGGAGAAGAAGGAGGAGGCAGCAAGCGAGCAGGATTACGAAAAGGCTGCAAGGCTCAGAGACGAAGAGCTCAGGCTAAGAGCAAAACTTGAAAGCCTCAAAGCCAAGTGGAAACAGGAAATGGCTGCCAACAGGCCTAAGGTAACAGAGGAGGATGTGGCAGAGGTGGTGGCAAGGTGGACGGGTATACCAGTAAAGAGGATACATGAGAACGATATGGAAAAGCTACTGCATATAGAGGAAGAGCTTCACAAGAGGGTGATAGGGCAAGATGATGCCATAAAGGCTGTAGCAAGAGCCATAAGAAGGTCAAGGGTTGGACTCAAGGGCAGACACAGGCCCATAGGTGTATTCCTCTTCCTTGGACCCACGGGAGTGGGAAAGACTGAAACTGCCAAGGCTCTTGCAGAGTATCTCTTTGGTTCTGAAGAGGCCCTTGTCAGGTTTGATATGTCCGAATACATGGAAAAGCATACAGTCTCAAGGCTGGTGGGTGCACCCCCGGGATATGTGGGCTACGAAGAGGGCGGACAGCTCACGGAGAAGGTAAGAAGAAGGCCCTACTCGGTGCTTCTTTTTGATGAAATAGAAAAGGCTCATCCCGACGTTTTCAACATATTCCTCCAGATATTTGACGACGGAAGGCTTACCGATGCCATGGGAAGAACGGTGGATTTTGCCAACACCATAATCATAATGACCTCCAACCTGGGTGCAAGGCTTATTGCCCACGGCTCTCAGATGGGCTTTGAGAAGAAGTTTGGCATGATAGACTACGAGCAGATGAAAAAGAATGTGCTTGACCAGGTAAAGAAGAGCTTCAGCCCCGAGTTTCTCAACAGGCTCGATGAAGTCATAGTATACAGACCGCTCGAGAAGGAGGATGTGGTAAAGATACTTGAGCTTCAGCTTGAACAGGTAAACAGAAGCCTTCATGAGTGGAATGTAAAGGTAAGGCTACACAAGAGTTTTGTAGACTGGATAATAGACAGGGAATACAAGCCAGAATACGGTGCAAGAAGTCTGAAAAGAGCACTTCAGCACCATGTGGAAGACCTTCTGGCGGAGGAGCTACTGAAGGGAACTCTCGCAGATGTGGAGCTCGTGGAGATAAGGGTCAAGGAAGATAAGCCCTACATAAAGCCGGTGAAGAAGAAGGAGAAGCTGGAGGCGATTTTTAACCAGTGAGGAGCTCAGCCGGGTTTTCCAGGGTAAAGACCCTGGATAGCCCCCCTCTTCCGCTTACACCTATTACCCTGTCTGCAAAGCTGGCGAGTACCTCTCTCAGTGTAACCACAATAAACTGAGCACCTTTTGACCTCTCCTTCAAGAGCTCTCCCACCCTTCTTGCGTTGGCCTCATCAAGGTGTGCATCCACCTCATCAAAGTAGTAAAAGGGTGATGGTCTGTAATCCTGTATGGCGAATATGAGGGACAGGGCAGCAAGGGTTTTTTCTCCACCTGATATAGCCTCCAGGTATTGCACCTCCTTGCCTCTGGGCTTTACCACCAGGCTTACACCCCCGGAAAGCGGGTCATCTTCCCTTTCAAGCACCATGTATGCCTTACCACCGGGTGAGAGCTCTGAGAAAATTCTTCTGAGATTTCTGTCAACCGCCTGAAAGGTCTCCATAAAAGCTCTGAGCTTCTTTGTCTCTACTTCCTGTATGAGCTCCTTTATGGACTCCTTTTCTTCCTTTAACCTTCTGTATCGCTCCTGATAATCTGAGTGCCTTTCCTCATATTCCCTGTATTCTTCCTCAGCCTTGAAGTTTACGCTACCAAGGGAAGATAGCTCCTTTATCACCTTTGAAAGCTCCTCTCTGAGCCTTCCGGAGCCCTCTTTTATCTCCACCACCTCCCCCTCATAGCCAAGCTCTCTTAGCCTGCTGAGGCTCTCCTTGTATCTCTCTTCAAGCTTTGCCCTCTCAAGCCAGAGCCTGTGAAGTTCCTCTTTGAGAGATTCTTCCTGAAACCTGAGCCTTCCAAGCTCTGACTGAAGGCTTCTGTGCTCCTCCTCAAGCCTGTCTTTTTTCCTGTATAGCTCATAGGCCTGCATATTCACATGCTTTAGCTCTTCCTCCAGCTGTTGCCTTTCTTTGCGGAGTTCCTCCAGTTCAAGACCTAACTTCTCAATCTCATCCTGAGCGCTTTCAACAAAGGCAAGCTTTCTCCCAATCTCCTTCTGAAGGCTCTCCTTCTCTATCTGAAGCTCTCTCAGCTTTAACTGATGGGAGTGTATGGATTCTCTGAGCTTCTCCATCTTCTGCTTCTCTTTTTCGTATTCGCGCCTCAGGTCCTCCACGCCGGACTCTCTGTAATGAAGAAGCACTGACTGCCTCTTTATGCTGAGGTTTTCCAGCTTTTCCTCAAGGTAGGATATATCTTCCTTCAGGGATAAGGTTTTTTTCTTTGTTTCCTCCTTTTCTCCTTCAAGTATATGCACATACTCTTCAGCCTTCTGCAACTTCTCCTGTATGTCTTTTAGCCTTTCGTATCCAGACCTGTCTGTCTCTTCCACCTCCTCCAGCCTTCTGCGAAGTATGGCTATGACACTTTCCTTTTCAAGCAGTTCATCTCTGAGCATTTTCAGGAGCTTTTCTTCCTTAGCTTCCTCTTCCCTTAGCTTTTCTTCAAGCTGGAGAAGCCTGTTGAGCTCTTCAAGATAAAAACCTCTTCCCAGCTCACCCCTCTCCTCGCTGTGTCCACCACTGATAACACCGCTCTTTTCAAAAAGCTCCCCATCAAGGGTTACCATTCTGTAGGAGTTCCCCAGGCCCCTGGCAGTGTCAAAGCCGTCCACAAGGAGCGTGTCCCCAAAGATAAAGCGTATGGCTTTCTCGAACCTCTTCTCATACTCAAGGAGGTTCACTATAAAGTCTATCACACCCCTATGCCTTGGTGGATAGGGAGGAAGGTTTGTTTCCCTTATTCTGCTCAGTGGTATGAAGTTAAGCCTCCCCCATTTAAGTTCTTTGAGCCTCTGTATGCACCTCTTTGCCACATCTTCATCCTGCACCACTATGTAGGAGAGCCTTCCACCCCCAGCGACCTCAACCGCCCTGAGGTATTCAAGGTCTCTCACCTTTATGAGACCAGACGCTCTCCCATAAACACCCTCTATGCCTTCAAAGGGAAGCTCTTCGGGCGGCATGCTCTGAAGCCTGCCCTTCAGCATTGCAATTTCTTTGAGAACCTCCTCCTTTTCCTGCCTTATCTTTTTGAGCCTCTCTTCCAGCCTCTGGTATTCTTCCTTTTTTACCCTTATGGACCTTTCCTCCTCTTTCAGCATTTTCTGGTAGTTTTCCCTTTTCATGAGAGATTCCCCCATGTTTGCCTTTATCTTTCTCTCCTCTTCTCTGAGCCTTTCCATATCCTCCTTTACCCTTTCTTTTTTGAGCTCCAGTTCTCTGAGCTTGAGCTCCATTCTTGAAAGCTCTTTCCTTGCCTCCTCCAGCGATGTGCTGAGTTCCCTGAGCTTTTCCTCCGTCCTTTCCATCTCCTCAAGGGAAACCTTCAGGCTTTCCTCCCTTTCCTTTATGCTTTTCCAGAGCAGGTTTGCAGATTCTTCTGTGCCAAGAAGCTCCACTTCCTCCCCTTCAATCGCTCTGAGCAGATTTTCCTCTTCCCTTAGAAGTATCTCTTTTTGCCTCTCAAGTGAAGCTATTTGCTCCTGTGTGGAGAAAATATCCTTCCGGAGGTTATCAATCCTTCTT
Source organism: Aquificaceae bacterium (assembly GCA_037481935.1). Lineage (NCBI taxonomy): Bacteria > Pseudomonadati > Aquificota > Aquificia > Aquificales > Aquificaceae > Aquificaceae bacterium. Next base: position 16,668 of record JBBFKQ010000003.1, read on the forward strand.
TCATGCTTTTCTAGGCTCTGACCCATGTTCTCTATAGACTGAGAGAGCCTTCCTACCTTCTCCCTGAAAGGAAAGAGGTTCTCACTCACATCTTTTAGCTCCTTCTCCACATGCAGGAGCCTCTCCTCGTATGCTTTTATCCGCTCTCTCAGCCTCTGGAGTTCCTCCTCTTTTGAGGATATTTTTTCGGATACCTCATTCACCGACTTTTTCAGCTCATAAGCAGTTTTGAGGGTGAGCCGTATGTCAATGCTCCTTCTCTTTTCCTCCAGCTCCCTGTAGAGGTTAAGCCTTTTGAGCTCCTCTCTTAGCTTTTCCATTTGCACTTCCATTTCATCCATAAGAAGCCTTAGCTCTCTGAGCTTCAGCTCCACCTCTCCCAGGTCTGCAAGCGCTCTCTGCTTTTTCTCCTCATACTCCTCAATCCCTGCAATCTCTTCAAGAAGCTTCCTCCTCTCCACTGGCGTCATCTTTAAGAACCTGACTATATCCCCCTGAAGCACCACATTGTAGGCATTCTCGTATATGCCTGCCTTAGAGAGGAAATCCATAAGGTCCTTCTCTCTGACAACCGCCCCGTTTATCCGGAAAACCGTCCTTCCATCCTGATAGACCTTTCTTGATATGACTATGTCCTCATCCTGAAGGGGGAAGAGTCCGTGGTTTTTGAAGTGAACCTCCACATAGGCGTATTCTGCCCTGTCAGAGTCTTTTGAGTATATGAGATAGGAGAGATTCCTTGCCCTCAGGGTCTTTGCAGTGGCTATACCAAGGGCAAAGGATATGGCATCGCCTATGTTGGACTTGCCTGCACCATTAGGACCCACAACGCCTATGAAGCCCTGTCCCAGTGGTATTTCTACCCTCTCCTTTCCGTAAGATTTGAACCCCTCTAAGGTTATTTTTTCTATCCAGGCTTTCACAGAGTAATAGTATAATTTAAACAGTTATGTTAGGAAAAGTTAAAAACACAGCAAGGGTCTCAGAGCAAAGTAAAAGGGAAGAATGGCTTCTGAAATTCTGATAGCTCTGTATTGCGGTTCTCTCTTTGCTTTAGTCTTCTTAGTTGCGCCAGTGCTTCTGAGAGCTGAGAGGAATAAGGACTTTGCAGGAAGTCTTTATGGGAGATTGCTCTGGAGGTTTTACAAACTTGCTTTTTTACTGCTTTTGTTGTATCTTATCTTAGGTGATGCAAAGGTCTACGCTCTACTTCTCATGCTGGGTCTTGGGCTAAACGTGGGCATCTCATACTGGCTAAAAAACTACAAGAGAAAGCTGGGGGACATAGACCTTCTTGATTACAACGAGCCAAGAAGGGTCCTCTTCAGAAGGGTTTCCATGCTTTCAACTGTGATTCTTTTTATGAATTTCCTGCTTTCTCTCTATGTGCTTATAAAACAACTTAAAGGAGGTGGTCTTGCAGGAATATAGGGTAAACAGGCAGATAAGGGCAAAGGAGGTAAGGCTCATAGATGAAAATGGAAAGCAGTTAGGCATAATTCCAATTCAGGAAGCTCTGAGGATAGCCAGTGAAAAAGGACTTGACCTGGTTGAAGTGGCCCCTCAGGCAAACCCCCCTGTGTGTAAGATACTTGACTACGGGAAGTTTCTCTACGAGCTCAAGAAGAAGGAAAAGGAAGCGAAGAAAAAGCAGAGGGAACACGCCATTGAAGTCAAAGACATGATGCTATCTGTGAGGATTGACGAGCATGACCTGAAGGTAAAGCTCAAGCACATGAGGGAATTTCTTATGGATGGAGACAAGGTGAGGGTAAGGATAAGGTTCAGGGGCAGGGAACATCTTCATCCAGAGCTGGGCGACAAGCTGGCAAACAGAATAGTGGAAGAGCTTTCAGACGTTGGGCAGCTTGAATCCTCTATAAAGAAGGAGGGAAATTTTTTAATCTTTTCACTTCTGCCTAAAAAGAGATAAATTTTTTATTCATGCTCAGTCTCAGAGTGGCGGACATAATTGAAAGTGAAGAACCAGTGTGTCCTTCTGAATGCACGTTGAAAACTGCCTTTGAAAAAATGAGGGAGGGAGGAAAGGGCTATGTGCTTCTCATGAAAAAAGAAGTTCCCATAGGGATAATAACAGAAAGGGACCTTCTAAGGTTAATCACAGAGAGTGTATCCCTTGAAGAAAATGCTCTCAAATTCGCTTCAAAGAGCCTGATTTCGGTAAGAGAATACAGAGACATTTATTACGCCCTCAGTCTTATGGTAGAGAACGGCATAAGAAGGCTTGTGGTTGTAGACAGCGAAGGCAGGTTTATGGGAACTGTTACAATGGAGAAGGTGCTGAGCCATCTGGAGGAGGACTTTTTCAAAAGAAGAATGAAGGTCAGAGACCTTCTTCTGGATAAGGAGCTGGTATGGGTTGGAGAAAATACAAATCTCCTTGAGTGCCTCAAGCTTATGAAGGAAAAGAACATAGGAGCTCTACCCGTGCTGATAGGCGGTATGCCGGCAGGTGTAATAACCGAGAGGGACATTGTAAAGCTGTTTGACCGTATAGACCTTTCTGCCCCCGTAAGGTTATACATGAGTAAACCTGTGATAACTATAGACGAGGACGCTCCGGCAGAGCTTGCCCTCAAGATAATGGAGGAGAAAAACATAAGAAGGCTTGTGGTGGTGGATAGTAAGGGTTACGCCGTAGGAGTAATAAGCAACAGGGATATAGCGAGGAATGCCTACGAAGGATACTGGAAGTTTCTTGAGACAAAGCTCAGACACGCAAAGGATGTTTTAAATCTTCTTCCCGAGCCTACCTTTGAAGTTCTTGACATCTTTTCAAACCAGGTAATAGTCTGGATGAACGCAAAGGCTGTGGAACTTTTTGGTAATCTAATAGACCATGATATTACGGAAGTTGTCCCAGATAAGGATTGGTCTTATGTGTATTCAAGATTATTGAGAGAGAGAAAAGCCGAAAAATACAGGTTTGCATTGAAGGACAAGACCTATGAAATCTCTGCCAGCTATCTTTTTGTAGAGTCCCAGAAGATTAGAGGAAGGATAAAACTGATGCTCAGAGACATAACTCAGGAAACACTGTCCCACAAAACCATAGCAAGAGAGCTTGACAACTACAGGAGGATTATGAATTCTACAGAAGATATGATTATCGTATACGAAGCGGATAGCGGGACCATAAAGCTAGCAAACAGGGCAACTGTAAGAAAGCTTGGATACACGGAAGAGGAGCTTACACAGATGACCATATTCCAGATAGTGGATGCAGACCCAGAGTTTATAATCCAGAACATACAAAAAATTGTGAGAAGAGATGAAGTTGTAAGGGGCAGGAGGTATTATAAAGATATGTATGGAAACAGACTGCCTGTGGAAATAACCGCAACAAAGGTTCACATGAACAGCACACCTTACATACTCATAGTTGCAAGAGATATAACAGACAGGCTGAAACTTGAGGAGGAAATTGAGAGAAAGACAAGGGAACTTGAAAGCATTCATGATTTTATCCTTAACCTAAACAGATGTGGCTCAGAAGGCGAAGCCTACAATCTTCTTGCACACATGCTTGTAAAAATTTCAGGAGTGGACACGTTTGCTGTATATAGGATTAATCCCTCACTGAACAGGGTAGTTGACAGAATTATCTATGGAAACAGAGAATACACAGAGTGTCTTGAGGAAGGTCAGGACCCTTCCCTGTGTAAGGTCTTTCAGAGCACTCAGCCCTTCCTTGTAAGGGACAGAGAAGCGTATTCATGTCCTTCTTTCAAGTCCATTTATGGTTCTTATATGTGTATGTCTGTGGTATCTGGAGGAAGGACAATAGCTCTTTTAAGTATGATATCTCGGAAGGAAAACTTTTTTGATAAGGAAAAGGTAGAGTTTATAGAAAACCTCGTTAATACCTTTACACCCTTCCTATCAAACCTGAGACTAATAGAAATAAACAGGGAACTCTCCATAAGAGACCCTCTTACCAATCTCTATAACAGGAGGTTTGTAACAGAGTTTCTACAAAAAGAACTGGAAAAGGCAAAAAGAAACAGGAGTTCCTTAGCTATACTTCTAATAGACCTTGACCACTTTAAAAAAATAAATGACACATATGGGCATCAGACGGGAGACTTATGTCTCAAGACCTTTTCTGAGGTGCTGACGAGGAGTATAAGAAGTATGGACATAGCAGGCAGGTGGGGGGGTGAGGAGTTTATAGTTATCCTTCCCGACGCATCAAGGGCCGACGCAGTCGCAGTGGCAAACAGGATAAGAGAAGCCATAAAAAGAAGCGTGGTCTACGCCGAAGGATTAAAGCCTGTAAGCATCAGTGCCAGCTTTGGAGTGGCTACATTTCCCGACAATGGTGAAGATGTGGACGAGCTCATAAAGGTTGCGGACGGCAAGTTATACATGGCAAAGATGGAGGGCAGGGACAGAGTAATTCCATGAAAAAGGTAAAAAACCTCTTCGTATGCCAGGAGTGTGGATATTCAAGCTCAAGATGGCTCGGGAAGTGTCCTGGTTGCGGTGCCTGGAATTCAATGGTGGAAGAGGTGGAAGTAAAGGGCCTTGCCAGAGTTCTAGAAAAAAAGCATCATCCAAAACCCCTCTTCCGCTGGGAAGGGGAGGAAAGCTTCAGACTCAGCACTGGTTTCTCGGGTCTTGACCAGGCACTGGGTGGTGGACTGGTAAAGGGACAGGTCATACTTCTTGCGGGTGAGCCAGGGATAGGCAAGTCCACGCTACTTCTACAGGTATGTGAAGAGTTTTCAAGAATCTACGGACCGGTTCTCTACATCTCCGGTGAGGAATCACCCTCACAGATTGCAGTAAGGGCAAAAAGGCTCGGGGTTGGCTCAGAGAGCCTCCTTGTCTTTCCGGAGACGAACCTTGAGACTATTATTGAAACCCTTGGGGAAGAAAAGCCTTCTCTTCTTGTAGTAGATTCGGTGCAGACACTTTACAGCTCAAACCTTGAATCTTCTCCGGGCTCTGTGGCACAGGTCAGGGAGTGTGCCTTCAGGCTATCAGAAGCCTGTAAGCTCCTCAACATTCCCCTTTTCCTCGTGGGTCAGGTGAACAAAGAGGGCGTGCTTGCTGGTCCAAAGGTGCTGGAGCACATAGTGGATACGGTGCTCTACTTTGAAGGAGAGAGGTTTAACTTCTACAGGGTGGTGAAGGTGGTAAAGAATCGTTTCGGCGCTTCAGGCACTGTGGCCGTATTCAAGATGTCTGGGTCGGGGCTTGAGGAGGTGCCAGAGCCTTCAGCCTTTTTCCTTCAGGAAAGGGCTGGATCCTCGGGGAGCGTTATATTCCCGCATACGGAGGGTAGCAAGCCCGTGCTTCTGGAGGTTCAGGCTCTCACCATACAGGCGCTATATACCACTCCCCAGAGAAGAACCCAGGGATTTGACCCTAACAGGCTATCTCTCATACTTGCAGTGCTTGAAAAGGAAGCAAAGGTGTTTACAAGAGACAGGGATGTGTTCGTGAACATAGTGGGTGGTGTGAGGGTGGAAGAGCCAGCGGTAGACCTGGCGGTTGCCCTTGCAGTGGTAAGCTCAGTAAAGGAAAAACCTGTGGGTGATGTGCTCGTTTTTGGAGAGCTGGGTCTCTCTGGAGAGGTCAGGTCAATCCATTTTGCACAGGAAAGACTCAGGGAAGGGCTCAGATTCGGTTTTAAAAAGGCCATAATTCCAGCGGGCTGCAGTATAGAAGTGGAGGGTATGGAAGTGGCTGGTGTGAGGCATATAAAGGAGGCCCTTGAGTTTATAATTTAGACTGTGAAGGTGCTTCTTGTGGAGGATGACAGACTACTGGGGGAGTCTCTTAAAGAATACTTAGGGTCAGAAGGCTTTGTGGTGGACTGGATATACGACAGCAGGGAGTTTTTTGACCTTCTTCAGGTGTCTTCCTACGATGTTATAGTGCTTGACCTGATGATGCCCCATGTGAGCGGAGAGCAGCTTCTGAGAGGACTTAGAGAGAAGGGAGATAAAACCTCCGTGCTTATTCTGACAGCAAAGGGAAGGCTTGAGGACAAAGAAAGATGCTTTTCTCTGGGTGCGGATGATTATCTGACAAAACCCTTTGAACCCAGGGAGCTTCTACTCAGGCTCAGGGCTCTACACAGAAGGGTTGTAAGGGATGAAAGGCTGAAGCTGGGAGGGGTTGAAATAGACCTTCAAGCGGGCAGAGTATGGGTCGAGAGCAGAGAAATAAGACTTGGCAGAAAAGAGTGGCTTCTTCTTAAGCATCTGGTGGAAAACAGGGGAAGGTTTGTCTCCACAGAAGAGCTTCTCAACTATGTGTGGGGAGATGAGCCAGTTGGGGATGAGGTGGTCCGGGCTCACATAAAAAACCTCAGGAGGCTTCTGCCTGAGGGCTTTATAACCTCTCAGAAGGGAAGGGGATACAGGGTTGAAGGCTGAGAAGTTCTGGCTTTACTTTTCTCTTTCTCTGCTTCTTGTTGCCGGTTTAAGCCTGATAAATCTGGTGGTTTTTCTTGAACTCAAAAGGCTGGGTGAGGAGAGCCTTTACAGGATTGCCTACCAGCACTTTCTTAACTATCTTCAAAACCCACAGCACAGGGGCGACGAAGACTTTCTCATAAATCCGCCGGAAGGAAGCCAGCACAGAATTTACATCTTTGAGGACCCCACCAATCCCCTGAGGACCATAAGGGTTGGGGTCAGGGAGGAATTCCTCAAGGAGAGAACTGACAGCCTTGTAAAGAGGCTTCTTTTTTTGGAATTTTTCCTTGTTTTCACGCTAGTTTTTCTCTACCAGAGGGTGGTGGAGGGCTACCTTACAAGGCTCAGAGAAAAGGAAGAGTGGATTAAGGGGCTCTTGCTCTCTCTTGCACACAGGCTTGGAAATTTTCTGGCAACCCAGAGGGTTCTGCTCGCAATACTTAAAAAATCCCATCCAGAAGACCAGAACCTTAAAAGGTTAGAAAAGAGCCTGGAAAAGGTTCAGAGGGAGCTCAGCCTCTTTATAAACCCGGTGATGGAGGACAGAGTTGACAAAAGGCAACTCCTTAACTTAAAGGAGCTTGTAGAGGAAATCCTCAACTTTTTTGAAGAGGAAAAAGAAGGCAAAAGGCTAATCCTGAAAGTCAGAGACCTCTATGTGCGTATGAACAGAGAAGACCTTCAGGATGTGCTGTATAACCTTATAGGCAATGCCATAAAGCACTCAAGAGGGTTCGTGCACATAAAAACATGCAGCAGAAGGGACCTTCTTGTGGTAAGAAACGATATGAGCCCTGTTGAAAATCATGGTATGGGGCTTGGTGTTGAGCTCACACGCAGGATACTTGAAAAATACGGCTTTAGGCTGAAGATAAGCCTCAGGAAGCACTACACCGCCTTTATACAGTTCAAAAAGCGGGAGTAAATTCCACCCTGACTTGATTCCCAGAATCCATATCCTTGAGTGTGTAAAAGCCCCCAGACTTCTCTTCCTCACCAACTATCACAGCGTAGTTTGCTCCCAGCCTGTTGGCAAGTTCAAGCTGCTTTTTGAGGCCTCCCTTTCTGTAGGAGAACTCAACCCTTTTGCCTTCCCCCCTGAGAGCCTTCGCCACCTGAAGGGCATAATCAAGCACATTACCAAAGGGTATGACCAGATAGAGAGGGTCTTCTGAGGGGGAGTTTTTAACAAGCATGGAAAGCCTCTCCAGCCCAACAGCAAAGCCAATTGCCGGAGTGGGTGGACCACCAAACTCTTCCACAAGATAATCGTATCTGCCGCCCGCCACCACAGTAATACCGAGCTCCTCAGAAACAGCCTCAAAGACAGTCTTTGTGTAGTAATCAAGGCCTCTGACAAGGTTTGGATTCTCCCTGTAGGGAATGGAAAGGGAGTTGAGGTATTCTTTGAGGCTTGAGTAATGCTCTCTGCACTCATCACAGAGAAAGTCCACCATCTTGGGTGCATCTATCACCGCCTCTTTGCAGGTGGGCACCTTGCAGTCTAGAACCCTGAGGGGGTTCCTGTCCTTTCTGTCAAGGCATACCTCACAGAGATGGCCCTCTACACCATTGAGAAACTCCGTGAGTGCCTGCCTGTAGGCTGGTCTGCAGACCCTACAACCTATGGAGTTTATCTCTATCACAACCCTCACACCGAGCTCAGAGAGTATCTCATAAAGGAGCTGTATGAGCTCGGCATCCACCACAGGCTCCAGACTTCCAAAAACTTCAGCACCGAGCTGATGAAACTGCCTGTATCTCCCTGCCTGTGGACGCTCGTAGCGGAACATGGGCCCCTCGTAGAAGAGTTTTACGTAGGGTTTTAGTGCATATAGCTTGTTCTGGACAAAGGCTCTGACCGCACCAGCTGTGCCCTCTGGCCTGAGGGCAAGCCATCTTCCTTTCCTGTCCTGAAAGACAAACATCTCCTTCTGCACTATGTCCGTAACCTCACCTATGCTCCTCTGGAAAACTTCAAGGTATTCCACAACTGGAAGCACTATTTCCTCAAAGTTATACAGCCTCAACTTTTCTCTTATGAAGTCAGAAAGGTATCTGAACTTTTTAAGCTCCTCTCCATAAAGGTCATGGAAGCCTCTTACACCCTGAAACTCAGGCATAGAGATTAATTATAGTCCTCCAGGGTTGACACTCTACAGTTTTGGCTTAGAATATAAGTAAAGATTTACTATGAAAGAGCTTGTGCTTTTCCTTCACATAGTCCTTGCATCCCTGTGGGTGGGTGGGATGCTCTTCCTGGTTCTTGTTCTAGCTCCCTTTGTGAGAAAACTTCCCATAAGAGACCAGGCCTTTCAGGAGGTGGGCAGACGTTTCAGCCTGTATGGAACACTGGGTTCACTTTCCCTTCTTTTTCTTACAGGGCTCTTGAACATACATTACATACTGGGCTTTTCAGGCCTCCTTGACCTTTCAAACCCTTACACCAGGACTCTTATGCACAAGCTGATAGTCTTTTTTTTCATAGTTGTAGTCTCACTAGTTCATGACCTTTACTTTGGACCAAAGTCTGCAGGCTCCGCCTTTCATAGAGGTCTGGCGAGACTTCTTGGCTTTATAAACCTGCTCCTCAGTTTTTTGGTAGTCTACCTTGCAGTAAAACTCAGGTTTGGAGGTTAAAGATGGCAAAACTTTTGAAAGCAGAGGGTGTTTTTTCGGATTTCATGCCAGCAAAAAAGGCCCTTCATGTGGAGGAAGACTTAAGGTGCATTGCCTTTTATCTCAAGGCTGGTCAGAAGATAAACCTTCATACATCACCGCACAGAGTTATCACCCTCGTGCTTCAGGGTGAAGGAGACTTTTTTGTGGGGTCGGAAGAAAAGAGGGAAAGACTTGGAAAGGGAGAAGCTCTCCTCTACGAACCCAATGAGCCTCATGGTTTTCAGGCCGTGGAGGATATGGTGGTTGTGGCTATTGTGGTGTGATATATTTATACATGATGTATCGCATATTTGTCTGGGGTGTAAACTTCAAAACTGCCCCCGTGGAGCAGAGGGAGCTCCTCGCCTGTAGCAGGGAAGATGCCTATTATCTTTTGCCACCCCTCAAAACCATAAGGGGTATAAGGGAGATAATACTTCTCTCCACCTGTAACAGGGTAGAGGTTTACACTGTTGCTGAAGACTACGAGCCTATGAACAGGCTCGTGCTTGAACTTCTCCAGCTCAAAGGTGTGGACACAAGGCTGCGGAAAAATTCCTTCTTCCTTGAAGATGGTCTGGCGGTTGCGCATGTCTTTAAGGTTGCAAGCGGGCTTGAGTCCATGGTGGTTGGGGAAACTCAGATAGTCAGCCAGTTCAAAGAGGCATACAGAGTAGCCAGAGAGCTCCACTGCACTGGGAAGGTCCTGAACAGGCTATATGAAAAGGCTCTCAGAACTGCCAAGCGGGTCCGGACAGAGACGGGAATAAGCAGAAATGCAGTATCGGTAAGCTATGTGGCTGTGGAGCTAGCCAAGAGAATATTCGGAAGCCTTGCACGCACAAAGGTTCTCCTCGTTGGCGCCGGGGAAATGGCTGAGCTCTCTGCCAAGTATCTGAGGAAGCTGCAGGCGCATCTGTTTATAAGCAACAGAACCTACGAGAGGGCAGTAGAGCTGGCTAAGGAGCTTCAGGGGCATGTGTTGAGGTTTGAAGAGCTGTCCGAACACCTTCATGACTTTGACATAGTCATAGTCTCAACGGGCAGCAAAAAATTCGTCATAGACCATCAGATGGTAAAAAAGGCAATAAGAAGAAGGAACTACAAGCCAATCTTCTTCATAGACATATCCGTTCCTAGAAATGTGGACCCTGAAGTAAACGAGATTGATGAGGTATTTCTCTACAACATAGATGATCTGCAGGAGGTGGCGGAGAAAAATCTGAGGGAGAGGTTGAAGGAAAAGGAGAAAGGGGAGATAATCGTGTGGGATGAGGTGAGTAAGTTTATGAAGTGGCTGGAGTTTCTCAGGGTTGAGAAAGAGATAGTAAACATAAAAGAAGCATGGAAAGATGTGGAGGAAAGAGAGCCCAGGGTAAGAAGGCTGGTTCACCTTGCAGTGGAGGAGATAAGAAAGGACCCGTCCCTTGCAGAGAAGTTGGTTAAAATATTCTTGCAGGAGGTGGAATATGCAGACTCAGAGCGAAGGCTATCCCATGTCCATAACAGAGCTTATGGAGCTTGAGAGCGAATACTCCATAAAGGCATACGTGCTAATAAAGGCTGACCCGAGGGAGATTCCTTCCATAATGCTGGCTCTCTCAACCTTTGAAGGTGTAAAAACCGCAGATGTGGTAACAGGTCCCTACGATATCATAGTTTTTGCAGAACTCAAGAATCAGGATGAACTTGGCAGGCTTGTAATAAACAAGATACACTCTCTGGAAGGGGTGAAGGAAGCTCTTACCTGCGTGGTAGTGAGGATATGAACGATTTTCCCCTGGTAGTGGAGGAGGCGGAAAGAATTTTGGTCATATACTCTGAAGAACCGGCGGTTCATAAGGAGGAAGACGACGGGGTTGAAATCTTCTACTCCGGAAAGGGAGATGTGGTAAAGATAATAATAAAAAAAGATGAGAAGCACTACATCATATACTTCTGAATGTATAGTAATAGAAGGGGGTAAACCCCTGAAAGGGAAGGTGAGCATATCCGGCTCAAAGAACGCCTCCCTGCCCATACTTATGGCAAGCATACTTACAAGAGAACCCTGCACTTTGGAAAATGTGCCTGACCTTCTTGATACAAAAACAACCTTTGAGCTCCTAAGGCATCTGGGAGCCCTTGTGGAGTTTGAAGGGGAAAGGGTGGTGGTGGACCCAGAACCCATAAAAACCCACGAGGCACCCGATGAAGTGGTGAGGAGGATGAGAGCCTCTGTCCTCGTAATGGGTCCCCTGCTTGCAAGGTTCGGAAGGGCTCTTGTATCCATGCCAGGAGGGTGTTCCATAGGTGTAAGGTCCATAGACCAGCATTTAAAAGTATTTGAAAGGGCAGGGGCAAGCATAGAAGTAAAACATGGCTACATAGATATGAAGGTAAAGAAGATAAAGCCTGTAGAATACACCTTTGAGGTCATAACGGTGACTGGCACGGAGAATGCCCTCATGTTCCTGAGTGGCTGTGAAAAGAGGAGCGTTCTGAGAAACATAGCCCTGGAGCCAGAGGTTATGGACCTTGTGGAAGTGCTGAGAAAAATGGGGGTGGAGATACATATAGAGGACAGGACTGCCCTGATAAGGGGGAGCGAACATCTGAGAGGTTTTAGTCACAGGGTTATCCCCGACAGGATTGAGGCAGGAACTTTTATGGTGGCCGGTTTTCTGACAGGTGGAGATGTTCTGCTTGAGGACGTAAGAGTGGAACACCTGGGTAGCCTGATAGAGAAACTAAGGGAGGCGGGTGCCGAGCTTGAACTGCTGAGTCTTAATAGCCTCAGGGTCAGGGGTGGTAAGGCTATTCAGCCTCTCAGCATATCCACCGCAGAGTACCCTGGCTTTCCCACAGACATGCAGGCCCAGTTTATGGTGCTCTGCTGCCTTGCAGATGGTGTATCGGAGATAAGGGAGAACATATTTGAAAACCGTTTCCAGCACGTGGCAGAGCTTCAGAGGATGGGCGCAGATATTCATGTGAGGGACAGAACCGCCATAGTCAGAGGTGTGAAGAAGCTTTACGGTGCTGAGGTTTACTCTACAGACCTCAGGGCTTCTGCCAGCCTTGTGCTTGCAGGGCTAGTGGCTGAGGGAACAACCCTCGTGAGGGACATATACCACCTTGATAGAGGTTATGAGAAGCTTGAAAAAAAACTAAAAGCCCTGGGGGCCCTCATAGAGAGGGGACCCCATCACAAAGATTAAGCTATCTCAATCTTCTTTTCCTTTGCACCCTCAGCCTTGGGTATCCTTATCTCAAGAACGCCGTCCTTGAACTCAGCTTTGGCGGACTCCACCTTCACATCGGCTGGCAGTGGTAGAACCCTCTCAAATTTTCCGTAGACCCTTTCAACCCTGTGGTAGGTTTCCGTCTTTTCTTCCTTTTCTTCCCTCTTCTCACCTCTTATGTGCAGGGCGTTGTCCCTTATGGACACTTCCACGTTCTCCTTCTTCACTCCAGGTAGTTCAGCCTTTACCACAAGCTCCTGGTCTGTCTCATACACATCCACTACGGGTGCAAAGACCCTTTCGCCCTCTTCCCTGGGCATGAGCTCCTCAAGGAGCCTGTCAAACTCCCTTCTTATGCGTTCAATCTCTGCAAAAGGGCTCCAGAGCATAAGTCCTCTTCTCATGGCAACCACCTCCTTTAAGGTTTTTCTGTAAATTTATTTTAGTCCTTTATTGTAAAATGTCAAGGGCTTCATTCCCTCCATCTTCTATAAAGACCATGTTCAATCCTGAGAGCGTCCAGCACCTTTCCCACCACAAAGTCCACAAGCTCCTGAAGGCTCTGCGGTCTGTGATAAAAGCCGGGGCTTGCGGGCATAATCAGAGCACCAGCCTTTGCGACTTGGAGCATATTTTTCAGATGAATGAGAGAATAGGGGGCCTCTCGCACAAGGAGCACTAAGGGGACCCTTTCCTTGAGGGCAACTTCGCAAACCCTGTGGACAAGGTTCTGATTGGTGCCAGAGGCTATATGGGCAAGGGTGCTCATGGAACAGGGTGCCACCACAACCCCTCTGTAGTGGACGAGCCTTGAGCCGCTGGCTACCGGGCTTGCAATGTCTCTGTCTGGAATAAGCCTCACATGGGGAAATTCCTCAAGTATCTTACCTTTAGTTAAGTCAAGCTCTTGCTTGAGAACAACCCAGCCAGAAGAGGAGACAATAAGGTCTATCTCAAAGTTCATTGAGGTAAACACCTGAAGAAGTCTGTATCCATATATGGCACCGCTGGCGCCCGTTATACAGAGAACAAGTTTTTCGGGCATGTGGAAAATTGTATAGCCTTTGCGTGTAAAATAGTCCTGATGCAGAGCCTTCTTATTGCCAACAGGGGTGAGATAGCGGTCCGGGTGATAAGGACCTGCAGGGAAATGGGCATAAGGACCGTGGCGGTGTATTCTGAAGCAGATGCCAACAGCATGCATGCGAAGCTTGCAGACAGAAGCATATGCATAGGACCGGCAGAGCCTTCTAAGAGCTACCTTGATATACCCAGAATAATATCCGCCCTTGAGGTGTCTGGTGCAGAGGCGGTCCATCCAGGTTATGGCTTTCTCTCCGAGAACCCGAAGTTTGCGGAGATAGTGAGAGCCAGCGGTAAGGTTTTTGTGGGACCCTCTGCAGAGACCCTTGAGCTTATAGGGGACAAGGTCAGGGCAAAGGAGGTGGCAAAAAGGGTTGGGCTCCCCCTTGTCCCTGGCAGTGATGGTCCGGTGGACTTTCAGAAGGCTCTTGAGGTTGCCAGCAGGGTGGGATATCCAGTGGTGATAAAGGCGGCAGCCGGTGGAGGGGGTAGGGGGATAAGGGTTGTCAGCAATGATAGAGAACTGAGAGAGAAGCTACCTCTTGCCATGCAGGAGGCGGAGGTGGCCTTCGGCGATGGAAGGGTTTACATTGAAAAATACCTTATAAACCCAAAACATATAGAAATACAGGTTCTCGTTGACAGATACGGCAACGTGCTCACCCTTGGGGAGAGGGAGTGTTCGGTTCAGAGAAGACATCAGAAGCTAATAGAGGAGGCTCCAAGCTACCATCTTACAGAGGAAAAGAGGAAAGAGATGGAGGCTCTTGTGGCAGACTTCTGCAGGGAGATAGGCTACGAAGGGGCGGGCACGGTAGAGTTTCTTATGGACCAGGAGGGCAACTTTTACTTCATGGAGATGAACGGTCGTATTCAGGTGGAACACCCAGTTACCGAGATGGTCTACGGAATAGACCTTGTGGAGTGGCAACTCAGGATAGCGAGAGGTGAGAGGCTAAACATAAAAAAGCCTGAAAGAAAAGGCTATGCCATAGAATGTCGGATAAACGCCGAAGACCCAAACACCTTTCTTCCTTCACCGGGCAAGGTGGAAGAGCTCTATCTTCCAGGAGGCTTTGGGGTTAGAGTTGATACTCACATATACTGTGGCTATTCTGTCCCGCCCTTCTATGATTCCCTTCTAGGCAAGCTCGTATGCTGGGGACAGACAAGGGAAGAAGCCACAAACAGGGCGCTGAGAGCCCTTGAAGAGTTCAGGATAAGTGGCACAGGACTTAAGACCAACATAGACTTTCACAAGAGGGTGCTTTCCAGCAGAGAGTTCCAGCAGGGGAGGCACCACATAAGGTTTGTAGAAGAGCTCATGATATGAGAGAAAGGCTAAAAAAGTTCCTGAGCAGGCTCTACCATCAGAAAAGGGTTCCCGCCTCCATCCTCTTCTACGGCAAAGAAGGTGTGGGCAAGAGGGATATTGCCTTTGAGTTTGCCACTTCGCTCCTCTGCCTTAAGGAGAGCTATCCACCCTGTGGAAACTGTCAGTCCTGTGTCCACATGCAGGATTTCAGACATAGAAAGGAAGAGGAGCTAATCTTTTATGGGGAGGATAGAAAAGGCAAGAGGGTCTATCTCTACCTTCAGGGAGACCATCCAGACTTTGTATACCTTAAACCTGAGAAGGCGGAGATAAAGATTGACCAGATAAGGGGAGTTAAAGATTTTGTATACCTGAAACCCGCCCTCTCTAAGAGAAAAGTTGTATTCGTAGAGCCCGCAGAGAGCATGAACCCACAGGCACAGAACGCTCTACTGAAGGTCCTTGAGGAGCCGCCAGAGGATACCCACTTTCTTCTTGTTACCAGCAGGCTTCAGAAGCTACTACCTACCGTAAGGTCAAGGAGCTTTCTTTTGGAGGTTCCACCACTGAGCGAGGAGGAACTAAGGGAAATCACGGGAATACAGGACCCTCTGATACTCGAACTTTCCGAGGGAAGTCTTACCATGGCTCTTAAGCTCAAAGAAGATAAGGAGCTGCTCACCACTGCAGAAACCATACTGGAAGGAGACCTGCTCTCCCTATACAAAAAGGCTCTTGAGGTGGAAAAGTGGGATTACGACAGACAGTCAATGCTTTTGAAGTTGCTCCTGAACATGCTTCACATGAAGTATAAACAGACCAGAGATGAGGCTTTTGAGCAGGCTCTTGACAAAGCCTCTGCAGGGTTAGAATATTTAAGCAAGGGTATAAGGCTCAGCCTTTTACTCTTTCAGCTCAGAGGAGGTGTAAAGAATGTCTTACATAAAGGCAA
Organism: Aquificaceae bacterium; assembly: GCA_037481935.1. Classification (NCBI taxonomy): domain Bacteria; kingdom Pseudomonadati; phylum Aquificota; class Aquificia; order Aquificales; family Aquificaceae; species Aquificaceae bacterium. Next base: position 32,355 of record JBBFKQ010000003.1, read on the forward strand.
AATTTCAGGACACCAACAAGGTGCTTCAGGTTGAAGGCGTATGGGAGAGCGACGTTTCCAGAGGTGAACTTCTTGTAGTGCAATCGGAGAAGGGGGAAGAGGTGGTAAAGGTGCTTGGCACATCAAGAGAGCCTTCATCCTTGAAAGCCATATTCCTCAGGAAGGCTAAAGAGGAAGACATAAGAAGAATGGAAGAAAACGAGGAAAAGGCAAGGGAAGCCATGGAGGTATGCAGGAAGAAGATAGCCGAACATGGGCTTGACATGAAGCTCATAAAAACCTACATACCACTGGATAAGGGCAGGATATTCTTCTACTACACTTCCGAGCACAGGGTAGATTTCAGGAATCTGGTGAGGGACCTTGCAAAGGTCTTCAAAAAGAGGATAGAGATGAGACAGGTGGGCGTAAGGGATGCAGTGCAGATTCTTGGATGGGTGGGCACCTGCGGGGAGGTTCCATGCTGTGTCAGGTTTCAGGAGGAGTTTCAGTCCGTATCCCTGCGGGATATTGAGGAGCAGAACCTCCCTCTCTCACCTCAGAAGTTTACGGGTCCCTGTGGAAGGCTAATATGCTGTCTGGTCTTTGAGAGGGAAAACTATCTTGTAAAGTCCCTCCTGCCGGAGGCTGGAAGCGAAGTATGTTTTGAGGGCAAGGTTTACAGGGTATTGCAGGTGGACCCGCTCAGGTGGAAGATTAGCCTCCTTTCCGAGGAGTCAAAAAGGGAAGTGGACCTGAAAGATATTCTGCCAGAGGGTTATGAAAGGGCACTGAACCATTGCAGAAGCTGTGGGGGTTGCTGTAGAAGGGCTGTGACGGAAAATGAGGCTTTTGCAGGAATTGAACAGTAGTCTCAACAGGCTCTATCTATTTGAACTGCATGATGGCAGAAGAGTGGAGGCGGTTTACTACAGAGGAGATACCCTCTGCATATCCACACAGGCAGGGTGTGCCATAGGCTGTCCCTTCTGCCTTTCTGGCATAGATGGACTTTTCAGAAGCCTCTCACTGGAGGAGATAACAGGTCAGTATGAGCTGCTGAAAGACAGGCTTCACATAAGGCGGGTAGCGGTTGCAGGAATTGGTGAGCCTCTTATGAACTGGGAGAAGGTAAAGGAAGCCTTCTGGCATTTTAAAGATGAAGGGCTCAGGGTGAGTTTTTACACTACGGGCTATCCGGTAAGTAAGCTCAGAGAGCTGCTGAAACTACCCCACAATGGAGTCAGCATATCCATACATTCTGTAAGAGAAGAAAAGAGAGAAAAGTTGCTCCCCCATGCTGGCAGTTTGAGGAACCTTGTGCAGGCTCTCAGAGAAGAGCTGTCCACAATGCCCTCAAGGAAGAGAAAAAGGATAAGCCTTGCCTACCTTCTGATTAAGGGGGTGAACGACTCTGGAGATGAGCTCATGGGTTTTGCACAGCTGGTGAAAGAGCTTGGTGTGAGCGCAACCCTTTTGCGATACAACCAGACGGTGAAAGACTTCAGTGATGTGGAGGACTGGGAATACGAGAAGGCCTTTTTAATTCTCAGGTCCTACGGTATAAGGGTGACGCTTTCTACAAGGTTCAGAAAGGATTCTCTTGGAGGATGCGGGACGCTCCTTACAAACAGAAGGCTTACAATGTGTTGATAAGGTCCTTTATAACCTCCTCATGAAATTCCTCACTTGACTCACTACCCTCTGCTGCACAGTATAGAGGCATTACCTGAACCCTTGCCACACCCTGCCTTAGCATACCTAACTTCTCAGCGGCGGACTTTGAGAGGTCTATTATCCTGCTCTTTCTGGATGGCCCTCTGTCTGTGACTACCACCACCACATCCTCCCCGGTGCTGAGATTTCTTACCAGCAGATAGGTTCCAAGAGGATAATCCCTTGATGCGGCGGTAAACTTGTGCTTGTTAAAAGCCTCTCCAGAGCTTGTTTTTCTGCCATGAAACTTTCCGCCATACCAGCTGGCATATCCTTCCTGAATTCTACAATCCATGGAAAAGGCCACAGAAAAAAGCAGAAGAAGAAAAACAGCCATTTTCATGAGGACACCTCCTGAGGATTGTAGTCTTCCTAATGATACCACATATCATTTCATATTTTCAACCCCCTCTTTCTGATGTAAAATTCTATGGATGATAGCCCTAAAAATATACGTGAATGGTATTGTGCAGGGCGTTGGCTACAGAGCCTTTACGAGAAGGCTTGCCCAGAGCTATGGGCTGTCTGGGTGGGTCAAGAATCTGCCAGATGGAAGGGTTGAAGTTTTTGTTCAGGGAGAAAAGGATGTGGTTTGGGAATTTTTGAAGGAACTTTGGGAGGGTCCGCCTGCGGGAAAGGTTGACCGCATGGAGGTCCTCAAGGAGGTGCCAAGCCATGAAGAAAGGGATTTTACTGTTAGGTATTAGCCTGAGCCTTTCCTTTGCCCTTGAGTGTAAGAATTACAGGGTAAAGGAGGGAGACACTCTTGAAAAGATAGCCAGAAGAGAAGGTGTGGACATAAACAGTCTCAAGTCTGCCAACAGAGGTCTTGATGAAAGGAGACTGAAGGCCGGTCAGAACCTATGCATACCTGTAAAAACTACAAAGAAAAAGCCCTCAGAGAAGTATGCAATCTATGAAGTAAAAAGAGGGGATAGCCTTCAGAAGATAGCGGACAGCTTTGGTGTTGATGTAAGGACGCTGAAGGAGTTCAACAACTTAAAGGATGACAGGCTTGTGGAAGGTCAGAAGATAAGGATACCCGCAAAGGGAAGCTCTGTGGAAAAAAGGGGAGGGGCAGAAGAGACGGATTACGAAACCTACACGGTCAAAAAGGGGGCAAGGCTTGAACACGTGGCAAAGGCAACCGGCATTCCCCTCAAGGAGCTGGAGAGGTTAAACCCGGAATTAAAAGATGCATGGCTGAAGCCCGGAACGCAGGTAAAGCTGCCAAAGGGCAGTAAACAGACAGTGGCAAAGGAAGAAAAGTATGAACTTTACACAGTCAAGAGGGGTGCGAAGCTTGAACATGTGGCAAAGGCAACCGGGACTTCTGTTAAAGAAATTGAGAGGCTCAATCCAGAACTCAAAGGTAGATGGCTTCCTGCGGGAACAAGGGTGAAAATACCTCTCAGAGAAACAGAAGAGGTAAAGTCTAAGAGGACAAGGGAGGAAGCCTATGAGATATACAGGGTCAGAAGGAGCGGAAGGCTCAGAGATGTTGCCAGAGCCACCGGTGTGCCTTTGAAAGAGCTCGAAAGGCTCAACCCAGAGCTAAAGGGCAAGCTCCTGCAGGCTGGGACAAAAGTGAAAATACCCAGAAGGGAAATGGCGGAAAAACCAGCACAGGAAAGCGGACAGCCACCCAACAGAAGAGAAGAGAGGTCTGTAGTGGGAGAATTAGAGAAGGACACATCAACTGCACCAGCACCCAGAGGTCTCAACATACAGCTCCCCGTGGACGGCAAGGTGTCAAGGGTGCCAAAGGGCATAGAAATCTCAGCTCCATGCTCTTCGCCTGTAAAAGCTGTTGAGGATGGCAGGGTTATATACAGCGGGGGTGACCTGCAGGCTTACGGAAACATGGTAATAGTGGAACATGACAACTTTATATCCCTCTATGCCTACAATGAGTCAAACCTCGTGAAAAGAGGAGAAAGGGTCAGCAAGGGGCAGGTCATAGCCAGGGTTGGCAAGAAGAATAACTCTGAGGAATGTCTCCTGCGCTTTGAGCTCAGGAACAAGGAGGGAGTCCCCCTTGACCCCACGGAGTATATCAGAGACCTTCAGTGAAAAGCCTGTCTCCTATATCTCCCACTCCGGGCACTATGTATCCCTTTGGGCTCAGCCCCTCATCCACGCTCAGCAGAAAGAAGTCAACATCGGGATGTGCAGACATGGTCCTCTCAAGCCCCTGAGGCGATGCAACTAAGTTGAGAGTTACCATTTTTTCCGGTTTCAGGGATTTAGCTTCGCTCAGGGCAAGACTGAGAGTTCCGCCCGTTGCCAGCATGGGGTCAAGAAGTATAACGAATCTGCCTTCAAGGGGTGGTAGCCTTCTGTAATACAACTCCGGGGTGAGTGTGTCCTCATTTCTCTTTATAGCAAGAAAACCCGCCTTTGCACCCGGCAATGCCCTCAGGGCACCATTGAGCATGGGAAGCCCCGCTCTGAGTATACATATAAAAACAATCCTGTCTTCCTCAACAAACTCAAAACTTCTTCCTACACCCATGGGTGTCTCAACGCTTTCCATCCTCAGGGGAAATCCCTCAAGAACAAAGGGAATACTCATAAGGGTTATCTCCTCAAGGAGACTTCTTAGCTTCTCCGGTGGAGTATGCCTTTTTCTCACAAGGTTCAGCTTGTGCCTTATCAATGAGTGGTCAATTATCTTCAAGGCCATAGTGAAAATCTCCAAGACGCACAAGGGTTCCCTGCTGACCTTTCAAAACCCTCTTGAGAGTTCTTACCTCGTATATCTGGCTGTCATTCTTTATGACCCCGCCCTTTTCCAGCACATCCCAGAGGCTTTTCAGCATGTTGTCTATGTCTCTCCTCCTGTGATTGGGAAGTATGAGCTCTACATACACAGAAAGCCTGCCCTCAAGTGGCTCACCCCTGTATTGCTCCCTTATCTCCCACAGTGCTCTCACCTCCCAGTTCTTTACCCTTGGAGGTTTGAACACTTTTCCACCCTTTCTTCTTATATACCTGTTGCTCTTTGGCACTGGAAGCATAGAAAGCCTTAACTCTATCATCTTCTCATAAGAAGTATGCATAGAAGGAGAGTAATTAAAAGGCTCAGCAGGTTAATACCCATGGATATGCCGTGCCATTTCATGAAGGCACTGTAATCTACAGGCTTTAGGGCATGAGCGGTGGGAAGCACATAAAAAAGGTGAAGGGCATGAAGCATAAGGTTCACAAAAGCAAGCCCAGCTACGAGCTTACCGAGCCTGAAACCAAGAAAGAGGGTCGCAAGAGAAACCACAAGACCTATACCAAAATAGACGGGGAATACCCTTTCTACAACCGCACCTGCCTGCTCCTTCTGAAGGACTCTGAAAAGAGTGGGGGCCACAAAAAAGCTGAAGAAAGAACCAAGCCCAAGGTAAGAGGAATTTAAAAACAGCAGAAACTTATACATCCCTCACTACCGGAAGGTTGTAGACCTTCAGGGTCTGTATGAGCCTCCTTTCGTTTTCCGGCTTCATTGGACACAGGGGGAGTCTGAATTCCTTCTCACACATGCCGAGAGCCCAGCAGGCGGTCTTTACGGGAATGGGATTGGTTTCTATAAAGAGCACCTTAAAAAGCTCAAACAGCTCGTAGTGCATCTCTCTTGCTCTCTGGAAGTCTCCCCTGAGGGCGTAGTCCACAAGGGCCTTTACCTCTCTGGGAATTATGTTGTTGGCAACGGATATAACACCCCTCGCACCCAGAGCCATCATGGGTAAGGTGAGGGAATCATCACCGGATAGGATGGTAAAGTTTTCACCAAGAAGTCTTCTGAGCTCGGAAATCCTGTCCATATTAGGAGTGGACTCTTTGGAGCCTATTATGTTTGGACAGTCCTTGACAAGCCTGTAAATGGTCTCCGGAGCTATTTCCACACCAGTTCTTGAGGGTATGTTATACAGTATTATGGGAATGTCCACCTCCTCCGCCACCGTCTTGAAGTGCTGATATAGCCCCTCCTGTGTAGGTTTGTTGTAGTAGGGGACCACAAGCAGACAGGCGTCAGCCCCCACTCTCTTTGCATGGGATGTGAGCTCTATAGCCTCATGGGTGGCGTTTGCCCCTGTGCCGGCTATTACTTTAATCCTTCCCCTTGCATACCTTACCGCATGCTCTACCACTCTTTCATGTTCCTCAAAGGTGAGGGTAGGAGACTCTCCAGTTGTGCCACAGACCAATATGGCGTCAGTATGGTTGTTTGCGTGAAAGTCTATTAGACTCTCAAGAGCTCTGAAATCCACCTCCCCATCCTTGAAGGGGGTTATGAGGGCGACTATTGAACCCTGAAACATGAAGATAATTATAACATATGGTTAGGGATGGCGGAGCCGACGGGACTTGAACCCGCGCCCTCCGGCTTGACAGGCCGGCGTTCTGACCGGGCTGAACTACGGCTCCTTTAGAGGAGAATATTATATCACCTTTTGAGCAAAAGGGAAGAGATTTTTTCTATCTCCTCTGCAAGGCTAAAGTCTCTGTCTGTTATACCTCCCGCCTCGTGGGTGGTCAGCTTAACCCTTATTTTCTTAAAACCGGCCTCTACGTCTGGGTGATGCCAGTGTGCTTCCGCAAGACTTGCAATGGCATTAAAGAGAAAGACCGTTTCCTTCCAGTTTTTTGTGCTGTATTCTCTGACAATAAAGCCTTCTTCAAAGGCCCAGCCGGGCAATCCCTTTAGTTTACTCTCTATCTCCTGGGCTGAGTAAACCTTCAGTTCTCCCTTGCCTGACATGCGGGGCAGACTCCGTATATGTGCAGTGAATACTTGTGAACCCTATAGCCTTCCATATAGGCTGGTGGGTCCCAGTCTATGCAGAACTCCACGTCCCTTATGGCTCCACACTGGGTGCATATGAGATGGTGGTGGTCGCTTATGTTGGCATCATACCGCACAGAGCCACCCCAGTAGGCAACCTTCTTGACAAAGCCCAGCTCCTCAAGGGTTTCCACCGTTCTGTATACAGTGGCAAGGGACACAAAGGGATACTTCTTCTTTATCTCGTTGTATATTTCCTCAACGGTGGGGTGGTCTTCCCTGCTCAGTAAAACCTCGTAGACTGCCACTCTCTGAGGCGTTATCTTTAGCCCCATATTCTTACAAGCCTCTATAAATTCCTGAAGCCTTTCTTCCTTAAGCATGGGTATATAATATAAACCATATGCTAATAATTTTCAATATCATACTCTTTCTTATCACATATGCAACTAATGCACAGGTTCATCAGTGCAGGCTTCTGGTGGCGGACACACCAGAAAAACACGAAAGGGGGCTTATGCATCTGAGGTCCTTTGTGGGATACGACGGTATGGTATTCTTATACAGAGACAGGGCCATAAGGCACTTCTGGAACAGGAACACACACCTTGAGCTTGACCTATACTGGATTGACAGGGGCAGGCTTGTGGGAAGGTCATACCTCCCTCCAGAGGAAAAGGCAGGAACGGTAGTGGTCTCCTCACCCCAGCCCGTGGATACGGTGGTGGAGCTGATAAGAGGTAGAAAGTGCATGTATAGAGATATTCTCCTTTCACCTTAGCTTGAGGCTGGCAATGGCAAGTATACCGAGCAGGATAGATATTATCCACATCCTGACCACTATCTTTGGCTCTGGAACTCCAGAGAGCTCAAGGTGGTGATGAAAAGGTGCCATCTTGAAGAGCCTTTTGCCCTTTGTTAGCTTGAAGTAGACAACCTGAAGTATAACCGACATGGTCTCAAAGACAAATACCCCTCCAGCTATTGGAAGGAGAAGCTCTGACTTGGAAACAAGGGCCATTACACCCAGACCTGCACCGAGGGCAAGAGCCCCCACATCCCCCATAAAGAGCTGTGCGGGAAAGGCATTAAACCACAGAAAACCAAGCCCCGCACCTACTATGGCAAAGCAGAGAACTGTAAGGTCCCCTGCATAGGGAACATATGGAATATTCAGATAGCCAGCTATGCCCGCATGACCTACCGCATAGGCTATTATTCCAAGACTTGCGGCGGTTGTCATTACAGGTCCTATGGCAAGCCCGTCAAGTCCATCTGTTAAGTTTACCGCGTTGGAAGTGGCAACTATAACAAGCATGGCAAAGGGAATGTAGAAAAGCCCGAGCTCTATCTCAAGATTCTTAAAGAGAGGAAAGTAGAGCTTTGTGTTTACGCCACTGTAGAGATATATAAGGACGGATGTGAAACCGGCAACAAGGAGCTGTGCAGAAAACTTTTTCTTTGCAGATATACCTTTCTTGTTCCTGAGCTTGACAAAGTCATCCCAGAAGCCTATTAGGGCAAAGCCAAGTATGCAGAGGGTTATAACCCAGAAGTATATGAGGTCAAGCCTCATCAAAAGAAAGGAGCTCAGAAAAACTGAGAGGACTATTATGAGACCTCCCATGGTGGGGACGTATCTCTTTACAAGGTGACCCTCTGGGGTGTATTCCCTTATGTATCCCTTGAAAAGCCTCTGAATAGCCTTCATCTTTTTCATGAAAATGGGCGTTAAAATCAGGGTCAGAGAAAAGGCGATGAGCACCGCAAGAAAAGAACGAAAGGTTATGTATTTGAACACATTGAAAGCGAAAAAATAATCCCTCAGGTATAGTGCCATATGGTAAAGCATTTCAGCACCTGTTCCTGCTTAATAGTCTATCAAGGATTATGGCAACTGCGTTCCTGACGGAAAGATGGTTCCACTCACCCGCACCGTAAACAGGTTCAAGGATGTAGTCAAAGGTGTTCATAAGGGAAGGAGGTATGCCGTAGCCGGTGCCAAAGACTATGAGAAAGTCCCGCTCTCTTCTGTGTATTTCCTCCGACAGCCAGTGGTAAGAGACCGTGTTTGGATAGGTTCTGGCGTCCGTTCCCACTATAAGGGGTCTTCTGCCTCTACTTTCCTGTATATCTTCAAGAACCTCATCAAAGGTATAACACAGTCTCACAAGCTTTACTATTTCGTTTCTCGTGGGGTTTGTCCTAAAACCCTCCTCTGAGAGCCAGTATTCTATCTGTTTCTTTATTATGTATCTCTGACCATCAACGGGCTGAACTATGTAGTAGGTGTTTATCTCATAGGCTCTTGCGGGGCGGGCTATGTCATGAAGGTCCATGGTAGTGAAGGAGGTTATTATGGTCCTTCCATCTCTGTCCATGGCAGGATAATGGAGCAAGGCTATGAAGACGTTATGATTTATCATAAATTCCTTATTATAGCATGTGGCTTCTTTACCGTCGGGGTGGTCTCGGGGATACGCTTCTCACCTTCCCCCTTCTTGAGCTCCTAAGAGAGTCTGGCAAGACTGTCTGGGCTGTGGGCAACACGGATTACTTTTTACTTGCAAAGGAGGTGGGATGGGCTCAGGTGGTAAGTTCAGAGATTCCCGAAAGAGAGTTTGAGGGAAGAATCATCATAAGTATGGATGGAAATCTAAAGCCCTTTCCGGAAAGAAGGGTGTGGATTGTGGAGCATTACCTGAAAAGCCTCTCTCTGAAGGGAAACTTCTCAAAAGTTCTGCCCATAGAGCCCGCAGAAAATGGCCTCCTTGAAGGCTATGCAGTTCTTCATCCCTCCAGCGGTTCATGGAAGAAAAATCCACCTCTTGAGCTTTTTCTGCGTATAGAGCAATTTCTTAAAAGAGAGGGCTTCAGAACCCTATACCTGATAGGTGAAGCAGACCAGTGGCTAAAAGACCACATAAAAAATTACTTTGAGAGTTTTTCACCTCTTGAGATAGCAAGGGCACTGAAGAGGGCACGGCTTTTCGTCGGTCTTGACAGCGGGCTTTCCCATCTTGCCAGCTACTGCGGACTTCCAACTTATATCTTCTACGGTCCCACGGACCCCCTCGTGTGGAGACCAATAGGGGAAAGGGTTTTTCAGATAAGCCTCGGGCTTTCCTGCAGTCCATGCTTTCCAGATGTTTGCGAGGAAAGGAAATGCCTTCATACAGATTTGCTCTTCAACAGGTTTCTCATGCTATACAACATGCAGAGTTGATACCTCTAAAAAAGAGCTTTGTGATTTTCTTGTGAGCCTTGAGCTTGTCATAGGATTGATAACAATAGTGGGAGCAATTGTAGGAGTTGGTGTTTTTCTTATTATGTACCTGGACAAAAGGCTTGACGATTTTTCTTCCCCAATTACGGGGATTGAACAGTCTATAAGGGAGTTCAGAGATTATGTTGAAGCTCGTTTAGAAGCCTTGCACAGAGAACTTGCGGAGCATAAGGCGGATACCGCGAGGAAGTTTGACGAGGTCAAAGCGGACAGCACAAGAAGATTTGAGGAAGTCAAAGAAGAGATTAAACTTGTCAGACAGGAACTTGCTGACCACAAGGCAGATACCGCAAGAAGGTTTGAAGAGGTTAAGACGGACAACCTAAAGAGATTTGAAGAACTGAAAGAGGAAATAAAAGACCTCAGGGTTGAAGTCAAGGAGCTCAGGAAAGAGGTAAGGAAGAGCATGGTTAATAAAGCTCAACACCCCTTATGTGTTCTATGTTATTCCCCCTTATAATCACAAGGTCAAGTCTGTAGTCCTCTGCCGGATGTCTGTGAAGATAGTATTCCACACACCTTAGGAGTCTTTCCATCTTTTTCCTGTCCATTCTCTCCACAGGGTCTCCCAGACCTTCTGTCTTTCCACCCTTTACTTCCACAAAGACCACCACTTTGTCGTCAAGGGCTATGATGTCTATTTCTCCTGTTCTGCAGTGGTAGTTCCTGTAAAGGATTCTGTAGCCAAGCCCCTCCAGATACTTTACCGCAAGCTCCTCAAATTCTGCACCCTTCCTCAAGGCTCTGGAATATCTCCTCCGGTCTTACTACCGCAGTGCCCAGTTTGCCCACCACTATGCCTGCGCAGAGGTTTGCAAGCTCGCAGGCAGTATCCCAGTCCAGCCCTGCAAGGGCACAGGCTGTTAGCACGGCAACCACCGTATCCCCTGCTCCGGAAACATCGTAGACCTGTTTTGCCCTTGCGGGAAACACCTTGAACTCTCTGTCAAAAAGAGCCATACCTCTGGCACCGAGTGTTATCACAAGGGTTTTAAGTCTGAGCTTCCCCTTTAGCCCCCACCCAAGCCTCTGCAAACTATCTTCAGAAAACATTGCCATGGCCTCCTTTTCGTTGGGCGTCATCAGGTCTGCACCCACATACAGCTCCCTGTTCTGTGGTCTGGGGTCAACAGAGAAGAACACCCTTCTTTCCCTTATCCTGTCCACAGTGCTTCTGCATACCACCCCCTTTGCGTAATCAGAAACCACTATACCGTCCACGTCCAGGTCTATCCTCTGAAGAAGCTCCTCAAGAGCCTTTCCCTCCAGAGACCTCCTGCTTTCGCTGTCAATCCTCAGGAGCTGTTGAGAAAGGGCCACTATACGGGTTTTTTCTGTGGTGGGTCTTGATGGGTCTTCCACAAGAAGGTCCTCTATCCCAGAATCTTTAAGAAGTCCTCTTATGATATGCCTCCCGAAGTCCTGACCCACCACGCCAAGAAGATATGTTTTTACCCCGAGACTTGCCAGATTGTGGGCAACGTTTCCCGCACCACCAAGCCTGAACTCCTCCCTCTGAACCTCCACCACAGGCACTGGAGCCTCAGGGGAGATTCGCTCCACCTTTCCAAAGACATACCTGTCAAGTATCACATCTCCCACTACCAGAACCCTGAGGCTTTTAAACCTCTCAAGAATTTCTGAAAGCCTATCAGGATTCATTGACCACCTTTACCTCTTCACCCTCCTCTATAAAGGCCTGATGAAGCTCCCTTACCGCAAGCTCTCCGTATTTGTCCTCTATAAGGCATGATATCTTTATCTCAGAGGTGGATATGGCCATTATGTTTATGCCGTTTTTGTAGAGAACCTCAAACATCTTTGCAGCGGTTCCGTAGGAGCTCCTCATGCCTATCCCCACCACAGAGACCTTTGCTATTCTGTCGTCCCTTACCACCTCCTGAGCTCCTATCTCCCCTGCCACTCTTTTTAGTATACCCTCTGCTTTTTGTGCGTCTGCCTTGTTAACGGTAAAGGACATGTCCGTATAGCCCTGATGGGACACATTCTGCACTATCATATCCACCACAATATGGGCATCTCCAAGGGCCTTAAAGATACTGTAGGCTATGCCCGGTCTGTCGGGCACGCGCACTACAGTTATCCTTGATTCATTCCTTTCAAGGGTTATTGCCCGAACCACGCTCTTTTCCATCACTTCCTCCTCAGGGACTATCCATGTCCCTTCACTGTCAGTAAAAGAGCTTCTTACATGTATTCTTACACCATGTTTCATGGCAAACTCAATGCTTCTTGCCTGCATCACCTTTGCACCCAGAGATGCCATCTCAAGCATCTCTTCGTAGGATATTATGGGTATCTTCCTTGCGTTTGGCACTATTCTCGGGTCAGCCGTAAAAACTCCCTCCACATCTGTGTATATCTCACAGTCTGCACCAAGGGCATAAGCCAGTGCAACAGCAGAAAGGTCTGAACCTCCTCTTCCAAGGGTTGTCACCTCCCAGCTTTCCGTGACCCCCTGAAAGCCGGCCACCACTGGCGTGTAGCCCTCCTGAAGGAGGTTTTTGAGCCTCTGGACGCCTATTTTCCTTATCCTTGCCTTTGTGTGCACATCATCGGTGATTACAGGCACCTGCCATCCGCAGAGGCTGACTGCGGGAACACCAAGGCTCTGGAGAGTCATGGCAAAAAGAGCTATCGCCTGCTGCTCCCCTGTGGATATGAGCATGTCAAGCTCACGTTCTGGGGGCATTGTCTCTATCTGCTTTGCAAGGTTTATAAGCCTGTCTGTCTCCCCTGCCATGGCGGAGGATACCACCACCACTTTATAACCCTCCTTTAACTTTTCAAGGACTTTTTTTGCAGAATTGCCTATCCTTTCAAGACTTCCCACAGAAGTCCCGCCAAACTTGACCACAATTAGCCTCATCCATACTATTTTATACTACCCCCTTGACAGGAGAAAAATTTTGTATATAATAATCATCTGTAAGGATAAAAAAGTTAGGGGCAGTTAGAAACTCCCTCCCCCTCCCTCCCCTAATTGTTTTGCCCCACCGCCCGGTGGGGCCTTTCTAAAATGAAGTTCCCAGAACTGATAAAGGCAAACTTTATTCAGAGACTCAACAGGTTTGTGGGACTCATATCCCTTGAGGACAAGGAACTTACCGCATACATACGCAACACCGGCAGGCTCAGGGAATTACTCTTTTCTGGCAATGAAGTATATGTAGCCGAAAAGACAATTGGCAGGCACCCCTTTGAAATAATCCTTGCAAAGAGGGGAGATTATCTCGTCTGTATAGACTCCCACATAGCTCCAAAGCTTTATGTAGAATGGGTAAGCTCACCGGCCATCTTTGAGCCCCGCTTTGGAAACAAGAGGTTTGACCTCCTGATAAACGGAAGGCCCATTGAGGTGAAGTCTGTTAACCTCGTAGAGAACAACACAGCCCTTTTTCCAGATGCTCCAACCCTGAGAGGTAAACAGCACATAGAAAAGCTCATAGAACTTTCAAAAGAGGGATACAACCCGCTCATAGTTTTTGTAGTGCAGAGGGGAGATGCGGAAGTCTTCTCTCCCAACTGGAGGGTGGACCCCGAATTTTCAAAGGCTCTACTGAGATACTTTCAGCTTGGTCTTGAGATAAGAGCTTACAGATGTTCCGTCAGCCTTGAGGAGATTAAATTAAAAGAAGAGATACCCGTGGAGGTTCTGCCATGAAGGTCAGGCTAACACCAAAGGACGCCCTAATAGTGGTGGACATGCAGAGGGACTTTATGCCGGGGGGTGCCCTTCCTGTGCCAGATGGAGATACCATAGTGCCAAGGCTAAACGATTACATAAGGCTCTTTTTTGAAAGGGGGCTTCCGGTCTTTTTCACCAGAGACTGGCATCCACAAAATCACATATCCTTCAAGGAGCAGGGAGGTCTGTGGCCACCTCACTGCGTGCAGGGCACAGAGGGTGCAGGGTTTCACCCAGACCTGTTTATACCCCATGACAACCGCTTTATAATCTCAAAAGGAACAAGCCCGGATTTTGACGCATACTCTGGCTTTCAGGGCACAGTTTTGCATAGCCTACTGCAGGAGAGAGGTATACGCAGAGTCTTCGTAGGTGGCGTTGCCACCGATTACTGCGTGAAGAATACGGTGCTGGGAGCTCTAAATTTGGGTTATCAGGCATTTCTACTTCTGGACGGTATAAGAGGCGTGGATGTAAGCCCGGGAGACTCGGAGAGGGCAATAGAAGAGATGCTCTTCTCGGGTGCCGTGGGGCTGGAACTTCCCCACGTAGCGGACTAAGGACATTCTGAAGGCGTTAAGGATTCTGACCCCGTGCCTTTACGCTCTGTCGTGCGTGCCTGCCATAGACTACGAGAGAGCCAAAATGCACCCCGTATACATAGAGGACATGAGGGTGGAGGAGGTCCGTTTCGGGTCAGGAGATGTAACCCACCCTTCAACGCCTGGTGCTACACGGATGTCTATCCCCTCAGGTAAGTCTGTTCGTGGCGCAGGGAGCTACTCCACTGCGTATATCCCCCTCAGGTTTCTGCCTTCCTCGTCCCAATCCAGCCCATAGCCTACGAGAAAAAGGTTGGGCACCTCAAAGCCCACAAAGTCCGCATTAAAATCTACTTTTCTTCTTTCCTTCTTGTCAAGGAGAACACAGGTCTTTATGTCTTTGGCACCCTTGAGCTTGAGTAGCCTGTAGACTTCTGCAAGGGTGTAGCCTGTATCAAGTATGTCATCCACAAGCAGAACCCTCAGACCTTCTATGTCTCTGTCTAAATCCTTTACCACCTTCACATGCCCTGCGCTCTCCTGTGATGAGCCATAGCTGGAAACCCACATAAAATCCACCTGCACAGGCAGGTCAAAAGCCCTTATGAGGTCTGCGGTAAAGACAAAGGCTCCCTTCAAAAGTCCAACCACAAGAAAGGGCTCGGGGTAGTATTTTTCTATAACCGCTGCCAGCTCCTCAACCCTCTGCCTTATCCTTTCCTCTGGTATGAGCAACTTCAAAGGTTTTCCCTTTATCCTCATCCTCTTCCTCCAGCTCAAGCATCATCTGGAAGGCGTTTTCACCGTCCGAGTAGTATTTGTTTCTTTCTGAAACTATTTTAAAGCCGAGGGACTGGTAGAGTCTTATTGCCCTTATGTTGGATCTTCTCACATCCAGAAGAATCCTCTGAGCCTTGTCTCTAAAATACTCTACGAGAAACTCCATAAGCTTTTTACCATAGCCTCTACCCCAGAGGTCTTTCCTTACCGCTATGGACATAAGATTAGCATCATCATAAATCTTCCACACAACTGCATAGCCGATTATGGTTCCTCCCTCTTCAAGAACGAATCTGTAAGAGTAGTCAAGCTCAAACTCTCTCTCAAAGGCCTTTCTACTCCATGCATCGGAATTAAAGCACTCTTCGTTTATCTTCAGCACATGCTCAATGTCTTCTGGTCTCATCTCCCTTATCATCACTATTGACCCTTTTCATGATAACCTCCAAACTTGAAGCAAAGGAATTATATTAAAACTTATGCTTGCGGAGGTTAAAAACAAACTGGAGGAGTTGAAGGAGAAGTTAGAAGATACAAGGGTCGTTTTTGACCCTGAGGCTATGAGGGAAGAGCTAAAGAATATAGACAGGAGTATGGCTTCTGCGGATTTCTGGAACGACCAGGAAAAGGCAAAGGCAATAACTCAGAGAAGGAGGTGGCTTGAGGAAAACCTCAGGGAGGTTGAGCGGATAGAGAAAACGCTCAAAGATGTAGAAGAGCTGGCTGACGCAACTCAGGAGGGGGACCTTGAAACGGTGCAGATGCTCCTTGAAGAGCTCCATTCGGTAGAGAAGCCTCTGAAGGAGCTTGAGATAAAAGCCCTTCTTTCAGAGGAGATGGACTCAAAGAATGCCTACCTCACAGTTCAGGCAGGCGCGGGTGGCACTGAAGCCTGCGATTGGGCAAACATGCTTCTGAGAATGTATAGACGCTGGGCGGAAAGGCACGGCTATGAGGTGGAGTTGGTGGACATAAACCCGGACGACGTGGCAGGCATAAAGAGTGCAACCCTCCTGATAAAGGGTCCTTATGCTTACGGATATCTGAAGGGAGAGCACGGAGTTCACAGGCTGGTGAGGATTTCCCCTTTTGATGCCAATGCAAGAAGGCACACCTCCTTTGCCAGCGTGAGCGTGGCACCACAGATAGACGAGACCATAAACATAGAGATAAGGGAAGAAGACATTGAGATGGAGACCTTCAGGGCAAGTGGTGCGGGCGGTCAGTATGTAAACAAGACAGACACTGCAGTCAGGCTCAGGCACAAGCCAACGGGCATAGTGGTCTCCTGTCAGCAGGAGAGGTCTCAGCTACAGAACAGGCTGAAAGCCCTTGAGCTACTGAAGGCAAAGCTATATCAGCTTGAACTGCAGAAACTTGAGGAGAAGAAAAAGGCACTTGAGGGGGAAAAAACTGACATAGGCTGGGGCTATCAGATAAGGTCCTATGTATTCCAGCCCTACCAGCTTGTTAAGGACCTGAGAACGGGCCTTGAAGTTGGCAACGTCTCCGCGGTGATGGATGGAGAAATAGACCCCTTCATAGAGGAGTATCTCAGGTGGAGAGCAAGGGAAAGGGCAGAGGCTACCTCTTAAGCCTTGAGGGACTGGAGGAGCTCTTTGAGAGACTTAAGAAAGCTTACAGGGTCATAGCCCCCGAGCTCGGGGAAGGAGTAATAGTCTTTTCAGAGGTTGACCGCTTTGAAAGACTTCCTCTGGGCTACAGGAATGTAGAAGGGCCCGGCTTTTATGCCCTTGAGAAGGCTCAGGGCTACTTTACCTACACCCATCCCTACAACTCCCCCAGGAGCTTTCTCCATCCTCCCGAGCTCACCCTCATGAGGGTGAGAAGAGAAAATGGAAGGCTTGCCTTTGAGACAAGCCTGCCTGAGGGAAAACTCTGCCTCTTTGATGTGAGAGCCTGTGACCTTTCAGCTCTGAAGGTGCTGGACTTGGTCTTTCTCCACAAAAATCCCCACCCCGACCCTTACTATGCCAGCCTCAGAAAGGACCTTTTTGTTGTTGCGGTAAACTGCACATACGCCACTGCCACATGCTTCTGTACCACAATGGGAACGGGTCCTGAGGTAAAGGAGGGCTACGACCTTCTCATAACGGAGCTTCGGGAGGGCTTTCTCCTTGAGGCAGGCTCTGAGAGGGGCGATAAAATCCTTGCCTCTGTTGAGAGAAAAATACCGGCTGAGGATAGACACTTTGAGGAGAAAAAAGAAAGGCTCAGGAAAACTGAAGACATGATGAAAATCCACTTTGAAAGAGAAGGTCTCCCACAGAGGCTATACGGCAGGATGGAGTCTGTATACTGGGAGCATACAGAAAGGCGATGTCTTGCCTGCACATCCTGCACGCAGGCATGCCCCACATGTTTTTGCTTTGACATACTTGAAAAGAATGACCTAAAGCTCAGAGAGAGCCAGAGAGTAAGGGTCTGGGATTCGTGCTTTTCACCTTCCTTTGCCACAGTCCACCGCTTTAACCTCAGGCAGAGCGTTCACTCCCGCTACAGGCAGTGGCTCATGCACAAGTTCGCCTACTGGATGGACCAGTTTGAAACCTTTGGCTGTGTGGGATGCGGAAGGTGCATAACATGGTGTCCTGTGGGCATAGATGTGAGAGAGGAGGTAAGAAGGGTGGTGGATGAAAATCAGGTTCAGTGAACAATTTTTGAAAGATGCGTGGAGAGAAAGAGGCAGCTTCATGATAAGTAAAGGGGTCACCTTAGAGAAAATTGTGGAATACGCCATTGAACCCGATTACATAATTCAGGACCCCAAGTATGTAAATAGACAGTGGAGAATAAAGAAAGTTGCTGGAAGGTGTTTAAAGATTGTCACAGAAAGCTCTGACGATATATTAATAGTGGTTACCGTATTTTTTTTGATAGAAGTTTAAGGAGAAAGGGGTTATGCGAATAGCCTACCATCGTGATGTTGACGTGCTTTACATAAAGTTAAGGGACAGACCTGCAATTGACAGCGAACATATTGAAGAGATGGGGATTGTCCTGGACTACGATGAGCACAACCAGGTTGTGGGAATAGAAATATGGGGATGGTCAGAGAGACAGAAAAAAGGTGAGGAACTGAACATACCCCTTGAAGTAAGAGAATGTTGATGATTATAAACACATACACCCTTAAGGCAGGAGAGGTTCTCAGGGTCATAAAAGAATGCGAGGGAGTCTACACCTTTTATGTAGAGGCACGGGAGAGGGCGCTTCCTGGACAATACAACATGCTCTACGCCTTTGGTATGGGGGAGGCACCCATCACCATAGCAAGCAAGGTCGACAACTATGTGGTGCACACGGTTAGAGCGGTGGGTGATGTGACAAGACATATAGACCAGCTAAAAGAAGGCGACCTTCTCTACTGGAGAGGTCCATATGGAAACAGGTGGAACCTTGAAGAGGCTTATGGTAAGACCCTCCTGATACTTTCTGGGGGTCTCGGGCTTGCTGCCACAAGATGGGTCTTTGAGGAGGCCATGAAGGCGCCGGTGAAAAGGCTCGTGCACCTTTATGGTTCAAAGGATTATGACAGTCTTTTATACAGATACCTCTACGAGGAGTGGAGCTCGGGGGCAGAGTTTCACATAACCCTTGACAGACCAGACCCCAGATGGAAAGGAAGAGTTGGGCTCATAACAGAGCTTATCAGGGAGGTAGAGCTTGACAGGGATACTGTGGTTTTTGTCTGCGGACCCGACCCCATGGTAAAAGCCTGCGTGGGGGTGCTTCAGGAAAAGGGCGTTCCCCTCAGCAACATATACGCCTCCCTTGAGAGGCACATGAAGTGCTCCGTGGGAACATGTGGGCATTGCATGATAGGTCCTTATTTTGTCTGCAAGGACGGTCCCATATTCAGGTATGACCTTATAAGGGAATACTTTGAGAGGAAAGAGGTATGAGGGTAGGAGTTTTCAAGTTTTCCTCTTGCGATGGCTGTCAGCTTGCCTTCTTTGAGCTGGAGGAGGAGCTATTGACACTCTCAGAGGTGCTGAGCATAGACTATTTCCTTGAGGCGAGCTCCTCAAACAGGTGGGGAAAGTTTGACCTTGTCTTCGTTGAGGGTTCTGTTTCCACGCCCGAGGAGGAAGAGAGGATAAGGAGGATAAGGGAAAATTCAAAATTCCTTGTTGCCATAGGAGCCTGTGCAGTCTCGGGAGGCATTCAGTCTGCAAGAAACTTTCAGGACTTTCCAGAGCTATACTCTTCTGTCTATTCTCAGAGATACGATGTCAATCCGCATTCAAAACCCATTTCTGACTTTGTAAGGGTGGACCTTGAGATTAGAGGGTGTCCAATAAACAGAGAATCTCTAAGAGAAGTCGTAGTTGCCCTCCTGCATGGCAGGACTCCACAGCTTCCTTCTTATCCCCTCTGTCTTGAGTGCAAGAGAAGGGGAAACCCCTGCGTGGTGGTTGCTTACGGGCTCCTTTGCCTTGGACCTGTTACGGTAGCTGGATGCGGGGCCCTCTGCCCCAGCTACAAAAGGGGATGTTACGGCTGTTATGGTCCTGTGGAAAAGCCTGACCTTCAGGCTCTTCTGGAGGGCTACCGCAGGCTGGGGCTTTCTGAAGAAACCCTAAGAGAGCTTCTACAGGTCTCCTTCAACGGCTACAATAAGAGCATAAGGGAATGGCTATGAAGGTCCGGATTGATGCACTCACCAGAGTGGAAGGAGAAGGAAGCCTTGAGGTATTCCTGAGAAATGGGAGGCCAGAGAGCCTGAGGCTTTCCATCTACGAGCCTCCTAGGTTCATAGAGGGTATCCTCAGGGGCAAGCCCTATTATGTGATACCTGACATTACTGCACGTATATGTGGTATATGCCCCGTTGCCTATCAGATGAGCGGTGTCCAGGCAGTGGAAGATGCCTTTGGTGTGAAAATTCCTGAGGATGTGGAAAAGGTGAGAAGGCTCATGTATTTTGGCGAGTGGATTCAGAGCCATGCCCTTCATGTCTTTTTCCTTCATCTTCCTGACTTTTTCAGAGTCCCTTCTGTCCTTGAACTTTCAAAGGTAGACAGAGAGCTTGTGCTTGCAGGTATGGAAATAAAGCGGGCGGGTAGTCTTATAATCCAGACCCTTGGTGGCAGGACCTCCCATCCCGTTTCCGTAGTGCCGGGAGGCTTCAGCCATCTTCCAGAGAGCCTGACATCCCTGAAGGAAGTCCTGGAAAAAGCCCTTGATAAGGCTATGTGGGCTACAGAAAGGCTTGCAGAGCTACACTTTCCAGAGCTTGAGCTCTCAAATGTGCTCTTTGTCTCACTCCTTGAGGAGGACTATCCCATCCTCAAGGGAAACATACACCTTGAGGGAGAGAGGATAAGCCCCAGGGATTTTAAGGACTTCTTTGTGGAGTTTGAAGTTCCCTACTCCACCGCCAAGCATGCCATGACGAAGGATGGAAAGGTGTATGTGGTGGGTCCTCTTTCACGCTTCAACAACGCCTTTGAAAGGCTTTCAACCCTTGCAAGGGAGATGGCTACAAAAGTGGGACTTGAGCCCCCAGTAAGGAATCCCTACAGGAGCCTCCTTGTGAGAATGATAGAGTTGGTGCACTCTCTGGAAAGAGCTGTCCATATGGTAAGGGAATACAGAAGACCCGAAGTAACGAGGGTTAAAGTAGTGCCAAAAAGCTCTGAAGGCTACGGAGTTTCTGAGGCTCCGAGGGGCATTCTCTGGCACCATTACGCCTTTGACGAGGAGGGCAGGATTCTCAGTGCGGACATAGTGCCACCCACATCCCAGAACCAGAGAGTCATGGAGCTTGTGCTCTGGGAGTTCATAAGAAGACAGGATAGCCCCACAGAAGAGCTCCTCAGAGACCAGGCAGAGCCCATAATAAGAAGCTTTGACCCATGCATATCCTGTGCCACCCATTTTCTGAGGGTAAACCTGAAGTATGCTTAAAAGCCTTATCTGGCTTGAAGAGCTCCCCTCTACGCAGGACTTTTTAAAGGAAAAGAATTTTCCCGAGGGCACGGTGGTGGTAGCAAACAGGCAGACCTCCGGTCGGGGAAGACTGGGCAGAAGCTGGCACTCCCCAGAGGGTGGTCTATACTTTAGCCTTTCACTTCCGGTGGGAATAAGGGATGAGATGACCCTTCCCCTCGTGGTTGCCCACTCCGTTGCCCACTATCTGAAAAAGCTTGGCTTTATGCCTGCCATAAAGTGGGTCAACGATGTTTATGTGGGTGGCAAAAAGGTCTGTGGCGTGCTGACAGAGAGGCTCAGAGAAAGGATATTGCTGGGTGTGGGAATAAATCTCAATCAGGAGAGCTTTCCAGAGTGGATTGATGGGGCATCCCTCAGGATGCTTTCCGGGAAGACCTACCAAAGAGTGGATTTTCTCCTAGAACTTCTCACTTATTTAGAGGGGGACCTGAAGAGGCTTCAGCAAGAGGGTTTTGGAGCCTTCAGGAAAGAGATAGAGGAGAGGCTGCTTTTTAAAGAGAGCGAGGTGATTCTCTACACGCCAGAGCCTCTTGTAGGCATACTGCAGGGGATTGGGGAAGATGGAAGCCTTCTGCTCCAGACACAGGATGGTCTGAAGTCTTTCAGCGTGGGTGAAATTACCCTGAGAGCCTTTTGATGCTATACTAAAGCCATGCTGAGAATAGCCCTACCAAAAGGCAGGCTCTTTGAGGAAAGCCTGGAGCTCTTCCTGAAGAGAGGAATAATAGACAGGGGCTTTGAGGAGGGAAGAAGGCTCAGCGTAAGGGTGGGAGGATACGAGTTTCTTCTTGTAAAGCCATCAGATGTGCCCGTCTACGTGGAAAACGGGGTGGCTGACCTTGGCGTGGTGGGCAGAGATGTGCTCCTTGAGAAAAAGCCAGACCTGTATGTGCTCCTTGACCTTGGCATAGGCTTCTGCAAGATTGTGGTGGCAGGAAAGGAGGAAGGCAGAGAAAGATACCTGAAAAGCTCTTACCTCAAGGTAGCTACCAAGTATCCACGCATCACTCAGGAGTTTTTCTCAGAAAAGGGCGTGAGATGTAAGGTAATTCCACTGAGTGGCTCTGTAGAACTGGCTCCCATCATGGGACTTTCCGACTTTATAGTGGACCTTGTGCAGACGGGAAGGACTCTGAAGGAAAACAACCTAGTGGTTGTGGAAGAGATAACCACATCCACTGCCATGCTTGTTTGCAACAGGGCAAGCTACAGAAACATGCGGGAGGAGGTGATGGAAATCTTAGAAAAGCTCTTGTAAATGCACATGGAATAGAATAAATTCAGATGAGGATAACCTACGACCCAGTGGCTGATGCGGTGTATGTTTACCTGAGGGAGGTGGAAACTGTTCGTGTGGCACGCACTGAAGAAATAGCTGAGGGTATATTAGTAGACTACGACCACGAGGGCAATCCCGTCGGCATAGAAATCCTATGGCTGAAGGAAAGGAAGGCAGACCTAAGCACCATAACCACCACCATCTACTCACATTCTGCAAGCGGATAGCTGAAGGGCGGTAGCTCCAACTCTCCGTAGGGAGTTCTTACCGGGTTCTGGAGCAGTTTTTCTATGAGCTTTAGCTTGTCCTCAAGGCTTTCCGCGGGCATACCGTAGATTTTGGCAAGCTCCTCAAGCTCTGGTGCTTTGCCCAGTTTTCTGGCTATCTCCCTTGCTATCACATACACCTTCTGGTCTATTTCGGGGTATATGTCCTTTATGAAGGTGACCACATCAGAGGAGTAAACAACTACCCTGTGAACCCTTGCCATGAGCTGAACCATCTGCTCCACCGTTGTCTGCTCGTAGATATTTACCTCTTGCCCGAATTTTAACCCAGCCATAAGCTTGCCGTTTGCCTCCTGAGCATGATATATGCAGTAAGTCTGTGGCACCTCTTCCCACCCGTGCTCCATGGCCACGCTGAGAAAGGCTCCCATAGCTTCTTCTCTGCTCTGGAATATACCGGTGAGCCTTTCAAAGTCTCCATCTTCTATAGTGGCCACCACAAGGGTGCAATCTCCTAGGGGGTATTTCTCAAAGGTGGGGGATAGCTCCTGCCAGTCTGAAAAGGGTTCAAGCCCCTTCAGGTCCTGCTGAACTTCTCTAAAAAGCTTCTGTATTTTCATTTTGCCCTCCTGACTGTGCTATAATTATACAGCTTTGACTCTTTTACTGGAGGTGGTATATTGAGCATCCTCGTTGAACTTGCAGGCAGAGCGAGGGAGATAGGCGGCGTCAGGGTTTACAAGAAGAACATAGAGCGTGTGCTTTCTGCTCTGCTCAGAAGCGGAGACTTCTGGGAAGTGGTGGACATGTCAGACCTTCCAGTCCCTGCTGCCTCTGGTATAGTGAAAACTCTGGTTGAGAGGGGCATAGCTTTTATAGATGATGAAGAGAACATAAGGCTTACCCAGAAAGGTTTTGACCTTGTGAGGGAACTGGGCATAGAGCCCTACGTGGATTACGTATGTCAGGCGTGCGAAGGCAGGGGCATACCCTTCTATGCAGACATAGACTTCTACAGAGAGTTTCTTCAGGTCACAAAGGACAGGCCAAAGGCCATAAGGGATTACGACCAGGGCTCTGTCACCCCTGAGACTACCGTTGCCAGGGTCCTCTTTATGGATTCAAGGGGCGACCTCAGGAACAAAGACATTCTAGTCCTCGGTGCAGAGGACGATCTGACGGGTCTTGCAGTTGCCCTTTCAAGGAAGGCACGCAGCGTGCTGGTTATAGATATAGACAAAAGGCTCATAGACTTTGACAATAGAATCTTCAGGGAGCTAAACATAAACAACGCAGAGGCAAGGGTCTGGGACCTCAGGAATCCCTTTCCTGAGGAGATACTCGGACATTACGATGTGTTTGTCTCAGACCCACCTGAGACACTGCCGGCTTTCAGGGCCTTTATAGGCAGGGGGATAGCAACCCTCAAGGAGGATGGCGGCGTCGGATACTTTGGTCTCACCCTCAGAGACTCCTCTGTCTTCCGCTGGAGGGACTTTCAGGTGGCGCTGACCACAGAGTTCGGTGTAGCTATAACGGACATAGTCCAGGACTTTAATGCCTACATAACATGGGATTATCATCCTGAAACAAAGGCGGCAGAGGTTGCCCCAGTTAAAAGACAACCCCAGGGCGTATGGTACAGGTCTGCGTGGTATAGAATAGAGGCTCTGCCCGGCTTTAAGAGGTGGAATGAGCCAATTTCAGAGGATGTTTTCTACCTTGATGAGGAAGGCTCCACCACTTGACACAGAACTTTATGTATGCTATACTTTATAAAGATTTAGCCCCCATCGTCTAGCCCGGTCCAGGACACCGCCCTTTCAAGGCGGAGATCGCGGGTTCGAATCCCGCTGGGGGTGCTTTACAAACATGAGCGAGAAGAGAGAAGAAAACACCCAGATAGACTATCAAGCAACAGATATAAAGGCAGTCACCGGTCTTCAACACGTTCGCCTCAGGCCCTCCATGTATATAGGAGACATAGGGGAAAGGGGCTTTCATCATCTAATATGGGAAATCCTTGACAACGCCGTGGACGAACACATGGCTGGCTATGCCAGCCATATAACAGTGATAATTCATGTAGATGGCTCTGTGGCTGTGGAGGATGATGGAAGGGGAATACCTGTAGACATTCATCCAGAGACGGGTATTCCTGCCGTTCAGATGGTCTTTACCATGCTGGGGGCAGGGGGGAAGTTTGACAAGAAGGTATACAGATACTCTGGCGGTCTTCATGGCGTGGGTGCATCTGTGGTAAATGCCCTCTCCGAGTGGCTTATGGTGGAGGTTTACAGGGAGGGCAAAATTTACAAGCAGGAATACAGGAGAGGAGAGCCACTTTACCCTGTGAAGGTGGTGGGTAGCACCACAAGGCGCGGGACAAAGGTGGTTTTCAAGCCTGACCCGGAGATTTTTGAAACTACAAAAATAAAGTTTGACATAGTGGAAAGACGCATAAGGGAGCTGGCATACCTCAATCCCGATTGCACCTTCAGACTGATAGACGAAAGAAGTGGCAAGGACATAACCTTCAGGTTTGAGAAGGGCATAGAGGACCTTGTGAGGTTTCTCTCTGCTGGCAAAGAGCCCCTCTTTGAGGAGATTATAAGAATCAGAGGAGAAAGAGACGGAGTTTATGCGGATATAGCCTTCAGTTATACAAAAGACTACAGGGAGTCTGTGGAGACCTTTGTAAACAACATAAAGACCCTTGAGGGTGGGACACACCTTACAGGCTTCAGGTCTGGGCTTACAAAGGCGGTTATGAAGGTCCTTCCCAGCATAAAGCTGCAAAAAGAGCTAAAGGAAACCATAACAGGCGAAGACCTCAGGGAAGGTCTTGTGGCAGTCATATCCTGCAGGGTGCCAGAGCCGCAGTTTGAGGGTCAGACAAAAACCAAGCTGGGAAACCAGAATGTAAAAAACATAGTGGAGTCCATAACCTACGAATACCTCTCTGAATACTTTGACACCAACAGAGACCTTTTCAGACTTATAGTGGAAAAGGCTGTGGAGGCTGCCCTTGCAAGAGAAGCTGCCAAGAAGGCAAAGGAGCTGGTGCGGAGAAAGTCTCCCCTTGAGGATTCCTCTCTTCCCGGAAAGCTGGCGGACTGCTCTGAAAAGGACCCCAGCAAGTGTGAGATATTCATAGTGGAGGGCGAATCGGCAGGTGGCTCTGCCAAACAGGGCAGAGACAGGAGAACTCAGGCAATCCTGCCCCTAAGGGGCAAAATCCTTAATGTGGAGAAGGCAAGGCTTGACAAGGTTTTCTCCAACGAAGAGGTCAGAACCATAGTGAGCTCCCTTGGCTGTGGCATAGGTGAAGACCTTGACACTTCAAAGCTAAGGTATCACAGAATAATATTGATGACGGATGCTGACGTGGACGGCTCGCACATAAGGACGCTCCTTCTTACCTTCTTTTACAGATACATGCCAAAGCTGATAGAAGAGGGGCACCTTTACATAGCTCAGCCGCCCCTTTACAGGGTCAAAAAGGGCAAGAAGGTTCAGTATCTCAAAGATGATAGGGAGCTTGAGGGCTTTCTGCTCAAAGCCCTTGAAGAAGAAGCATTGCTCACAGACAGCAATGGAACAGAGCTCAGGGGTGAGGCACTCCTCCAGGTCCTTAGAGAAATCAGAGATATTGAAGAAAGCTACAGGGCAATAGCAAGGCTCAAGGGTGAGGACATTCTCAGAGCCCTTCTGACCGCAGGGCTTACGGAGGAAAGCCTCAGAGATGCTTCAACCCTCAGCCAGAAGGTGAAAGAGCTGGAGAAAGAGCTCCCAGACATGGTCATAGATGTGCGCTATGACAGGCTTGAGGATGCCTATGAAATAGTCTTCAGAGACAGGCTTACGGGCAGAAGGGTAATGGTGGATGCGGACTTCCTTTCTTCTCTCTCTTACAGGTCCCTCCTTGAGGGCTCTAAGGTGAGGTTTCCCGTGAAGGTTTCTTACGAAAGGAAGACGGTGGAGATTGAAGCTCCTCAGGACTTTTATTCAAAGGTTTTTGAGCTCGTCAAAGAGTCCTTTGAAATACAGAGATATAAAGGTCTTGGGGAGATGAACCCAGAACAGCTCTGGGAAACCACCATGAACCCGGCCACAAGGAGGCTTCTGAAGGTTACCATAGAAGACGCTGCAGAGGCAGACAGGATATTCTCCATACTGATGGGAGAAGAAGTGGAGCCCAGAAGGGAGTTTATAGAGGCCTATGCAAGAGAGGTAAGGAACCTTGACGTTTAAGAGAATAGTAGTGGGCATAGATGGCTCAAGTGCTGGCTGGACTGCCAAGGATTACGCCTTTGAGCTGGGGGAGAAGCTATCCATTCCTGTGGTGGGCGTTCACATAATAGACAGCAGGCTTCTGGAGGAGAGCTTTCTGGAAGACCTTGCTGGCGTGCTGGGCTTTACCTATTATCTGGGCATATCCCAGAAGGTGAGAGATTTCTTTGAGGAGCAGGCAAATGCCCTGATTGAGGAGTTTCTCACTGAAGGAAGGCAGAGAGGAATAAGGGTTTCCTCTTTCCAGACGGTGGGAATTCCCTATGAGGAGCTTGTTAATCAGGTAGACCCGGAGGACCTTCTCATAATCGGGAGAAGCGGGAAAAGACCGGTGAGGGGCTTTCTTCTGAGCTCCACTGCAGAGGTGGTATCAAGAAGGAGCAGAGCTCCCGTTATGCTTGTGCCTGAAGAAAAGGCCCCAGTAAGCAATATATGTGTTGCCTACGACGGAGGAGAGGTATCAAAGAAGGTCCTGAAACTGGCAAGAGAGCTTTCAGGGATATACGGTGCCCGGCTTCATGCCCTCTACGTAGGAGAAGAGCCACCTGAAAAGCCCGAGGGAGTTGAGCTTCAGGTTGTGCCCGGGATACCGGAAGAAAGAATATTAAGCCACTGTCAGGAGACAGGTGTTGACCTTCTTCTTATGGGTGCTTACTCAAAGGGTAGGGTTAGGGAGCTTTTCCTTGGAAGCGTCACCAGCTTTGTGATGCATCACATAAACATACCCCTTCTTCTGGTGAAGTGATATGGGGAAGCTCTATGTGGTGGCTACGCCCATCGGAAACCTCAAAGACATAACCCTGAGGGCTCTTGAGGTCCTCCAGAGCGTGAACTTTATAGCCTGTGAAGACACAAGGAGAACCCTCATACTGCTAAACCACTACAACATAAAGGAAAAAAAACTCATATCCTACTACGAGCCCAAGGAAAGCGTGCAGGTGCCAAAGGTGCTCAAGCTCCTTGAAAAGGAAGACGTGGCGCTGGTGAGCGATGCGGGCATGCCATCCATTTCAGACCCGGGTTACAGGCTAATTAGAGCCTGCATAGAAAAGGGCATTCCAGTGGAGGTCGTCCCCGGACCAAGTGCAGTGCTTACAGCCCTTGTGGGCTCGGGCCTGCCCACCGACAGGTTTGCCTTTGTGGGCTTTTTGCCACGAAAGGGGCTTGAGAAGTTCTATGAAGAGCTAAAAGCTTATACAGACACTACCCTCATAGCCTTTGAGTCACCCAACAGACTCCTGAAAAGCTTGCAGGCGATGGAGAAAGTCTACGGTGGGGAGCTTCCCGTTTGCGTTGCCAGAGAGCTCACAAAGCTTCACGAAGAATACATCAGAGGTAAACTTTCTGAGGTGCTCAAAGAGCTGGAAGGCAGGGGAGATATAAAGGGTGAGGTGGTTGTGTCGTGGAGGATTTCATGACAGACCCACAGCTCCTTGACCGCTGGGATAAGGAATACTTCTGGCATCCTTTCACCCAGATGAAGGTCTACCGGGAGGAGGAAAACCTCATATTTGAAAGGGGAGAGGGCGTTTATCTGTATGACATAAAGGGGAGGAGATTTATTGATGCCATATCTTCGCTGTGGTGCAACGTGCACGGACACAACCACCCAGAGCTAAACAGAGCCCTCATTGAACAGCTTCAGAAGGTGGCTCACACCACCACCCTCGGAAGCTCCAACGTGCCTGCCATATTGTTGGCAAAAAGGCTCATGGAGATTGCTCCAGAGGGTCTTACAAAGGTCTTTTATTCGGAGGACGGTGCGGAGGCAGTGGAGATTGCCCTCAAGCTGGCTTATCAGTACTGGAGAAACATAGGAGAAAGGAGAAGGGTCTTTATTACCCTTTCGGAAGCCTACCATGGGGACACCCTTGGAGCGGTAAGCGTTGGAGGCATTGACCTTTTTCATGGCACCTACAGAGACCTGCTCTTTGAAACCATAAAGCTACCTTCACCCTACCTATTCTGCAGAGAGAGATATGGCGGGCTCTGTGAAGAGTGCAGGGATGAGCTTTTGAGCATGCTGGAGGAGACTCTCAAGAGCAGGGATGACATTGTGGCAGTTAGCCTTGAGGCGGGCATTCAGGGTGCAGCGGGCATGCTTCCCTTTCCAAGGGGCTTTTTAAGGGGTGTGAGAGAGCTAACGAGAAAGTACAACACACTCCTTATAGTGGACGAGGTGGCAACGGGCTTTGGAAGGACGGGAAGTATGTTTTACTGTGAGCAGGAAGGGGTTAGCCCTGACTTTATGTGCCTCGGAAAGGGCATCACTGGAGGATATCTTCCCCTTGCGGCAACGCTCACCACAGAGGAGGTCTTCAACGCCTTTCTGGGAGAGTTTGGAGAGCTAAAGCACTTCTATCATGGACACACCTACACGGGCAACAACCTCGCCTGTGCGGTGGCTCTGGCAAACCTTGAGGTCTTTGAGAAGGAGAAAACTCTGGAAAAACTCCAGCCCAAGATAGAGCATCTCTCAAAGAGGCTCCAGGAGTTCTGGGAGCTTCCCCACGTGGGAGATGTGCGACAGCTGGGCTTTATGGCAGGCATAGAGCTGGTAAAGGACAGAAGCACCGGCGAGAAGTTCCCCTACGGAGAAAGAACCGGCTTTAAGGTTGCTTACAGATGCAGAGAAAGGGGCGTCTTTCTCAGACCCCTGGGCGATGTGATGGTGCTCATGATGCCACTGGTGATAAGCCTTGAGGATATGGACTATGTGCTGGACACTCTCAAGTGGGCTATAGCTCAGCTTTGAACCTGTCCTTCAGTGTTTCTGTCTCCACAAAGAGCTTTTTTGAGAAGTCCACCACCACTTCTAAAAGTTCGCCAAGCTCTTCCGGGAGGTATGTGTGAGCTATCTTGTTTCTCAGAAGCCTCGCACTGAGCCAGAGCTCCGCATCTTTAACAAAACCCGCCCTCTAAAGCCTGAGAAGTCTGTTTCTCAGAGTGTCTGACTTTTTGCCAAAAAGATACAGCTCAAGGGTGGTAAAAAAGCTCAGTACGGTTTCCACAAACTTTTCAAACCTGAAGCTCATAGCATCATACCTTTCAAGCTCCTCCGGCTCATATTCCCTCTTTGGGTCGTAGGGTGTGTAGCCCTTTATGGAAGCCTCCAGAAGTCTTTTGCTTTTCAGCACATCTTCAAAGCTCTTCTGGACGAATCCTTTTTGCATTCTTCAGCATCTCTCTGAAAAAGGGCTTATCTCTGTAGACGAGCACGTCTATGTCCTGCTCGCATTCCATGAAAAACTTTGTCTGAACTCTGAGGGCGAGCTCTACGGGGTTTTCCGGCTTTGAAGGAATCAGCAATATGTCTATGTCCCCACCCCTGAGGTCGTCCCTCAGCCTTGAGCCAAAGAGATAAACCTCACCCTCAAAGCCTTCAAGTGCTTTCTTTAGAGCCCTTCTCTCCTCCTCCGACAGCCTCATCGCACAGCCTCAACAATTCTACCCTGTTTCCCCTGTCCGTCTCAAAGACTTTCTGGGTCTGTGTCTTTGCTCTGAGCACATAACCAAGGGCAAGAGGTCTGAGAGGGCTCACAGAAGTTATAACGCCTATGTCTTTGTCTTCATGCCTTATCTTCTCACCCTCTGAAAGCCCCTCACCTTCAAAGAGTGCCAGCACCCTCGGAAGCCTTCCCCTGTAGTGGACCCTTGCTATGGCTTCCTGACCCACATAACAGCCCTTTGTAAGGCTTATGGCATATTTTAGAAGGCACGCCTCAAGAGGGGAAAAGCCATCCTTTAACTCTTTGCCAAGCGCTGGCACGAGCCTTTCAACCCTGAGGTCTTCAAACTCCTCCTCAGAGAGCTCTTTTCCGGGAAGCTCCAGACCCGAGAGGTCTCCCACAAGGTCGTAGCCCTTCTCTCTGAGCCTTATGGGGTTGCAGGCTACAAGAACACCCTTCGCCTCCCTTACCTCACCCTCCTGCTGTGCAAAACCGAAGCGAGAAAGGAGAAACTCATCTACACCTTCACCAAAGACAAAAACATGCTCCATGCTGAGCACCTCAAAGTAAACCCTCATGGAGAGCTTAAGACGGTTGAACTCCTCCACCACCCTATCAGGGTCAAGGGGGGTATCAAGCAGGTAGCTGTCCCCCAGCCTGTAGACAAAAAATTCCCCTATAGGAAAGCCGTTCTGTCTGAGCCAGAGGTTGTAAGTGAGGGTGTTTTCTTTCATACCCTTTATGTCGTTGGTGAGCAGGTTGTGCAGGAAGGCGGTATGCTCTTCTGCCATGCCCTTTGGAAGTAATTTACCGGTTTTTCCGTAGACCTTTATCTTTCCTCTCCTTAACCTGAGCCATTGCATAGGTGAAAATTATCTGAAAAGCAGAACTCCCTTTCAATGACAGGGGTCAAGCCTACGTCTTTCTCAGCTTCACGAAACCATAAAGCACCATCAGGATGGTCAGTCCGGCCATCAGGTAGACTACAAACTCCTTCAAAAGATGTGGAACTACAAAAAGAAGGATTATGGCTGTGGCTATCATAAAGCCGAGGGTTATAACGCTCATGGCGAGTCTGTTTATATCTTTTCTAAGGTCTTCAATAAGCTTTTCCTCTCCAGTATAATCAACGGATACCCTCAGCTCTCCTCTCTCCAGCTCTCTTAAGAACTTCTTTGTCTTTGGCACCGCCTCAAGCCCCAGCTTCGTGAGCATTAGAGTGTTCTTCACAAACTCACTTTTTGTGAGCATGGGAAATATCATGCGCCTGAACCCCTTTTTCACAAGAGGCTCTATCTCCTTAACAAGCCTGAAGTCCGGGTCAAGCTGTATGGCAGTCCCCTCCGCAAGAGCGAGGGTTTTAAGAAGAAGGAATAGGTCTGAGGGCAGTTTCATCCTGTATTTGTAGGAAAGCCTCAGAGTGTCGTTCACTACCTTGGAGAGTTTGACCTCCCTCACGGGTTGCATAAAGTAGTAAGAAAAGAGTATTTCAAGCTCCCTGCTGAGGAATTTCTCGCTCCTTGTTCTCGCAGAAACTCCAAGATCGTAGAGGGCATCCATCACAAGGTCAAGGTCATTCCTGAGTATGCCATACATGAGCTGAAAGAGGTTTAGCCTGTCCATGTTGCTCACAGTGCCCACCATGCCGTAGTCCAGAAGGGCTATTCTTCCATCTTTCATGACAAGAAAGTTCCCCGGATGTGGGTCAGCATGGAAGAAGCCATCTTCAAATATCATCTTTATGTATATCCTTGCACCTCTCTTCGCAAGAGCCCTGAGGTCGTATCCCGCTTTTGTTAGTTCAGGCACGCTGTTTATCTTTATGCCCTCCACATACTCAAGGCACAGAACCCTCCTCGTAGTGTAGTCCCAATAAACCTCTGGCATGTAGACACCCCTGTAATCCTGAAAATTCTTTCTAAAGGTTTCACAGTTCCTCCCCTCCCTTATGTAGTCCAGTTCATTCCTTATGGTGTAAGAAAACTCCTCCACAAGGGACTGTATGTTCCACCTTCTACCAAGTTCTGTTCTTGAAGCTCTTTCTGCAAACTCTTCAAGTATGGCAAGGTCCTCTTCTATTTCCTTCTCTACACCGGGCTTCTGGACCTTGAGCACTACCTCCTTTCCATCCTTTAGCCTTGCCCTGTGCACCTGCCCTATGGATGCGGAGGCAAGGGGCTCATCCTCAAAGTATTCAAAGACCTCCTCCACAGGCTTGCCAAGCTCTTCTTCAATTATCCTCCTTATCTGCTCCGGTTCCGAGGGTGGAACCCTGTCCTGAAGTTTTGAAAGCTCAAGTATGTAGCTTTCTGGCATAATGTCTGGCCTAGTGCTGAGTATCTGACCTATCTTTATGAAGGTTACTCCAAGCTCCTCAAAAGCAAGCCTAAGATGTTCCTCCTCCCTGTAGGGCTCCTTCTTCTTTCTGTGTCCCATGACACCCCAGTGGAAGGGAAGTAAATAACCAAGTCCAGCTTTTGCCAACACAAAGCCAAAGCCATGCTTTGCAAGAACTTTTGCTATGTGTAGTTTCCTTCTGGTGTGTGCCATATTTAAAGCATACCTAAAACCCTATGACCTCTGCTATAATCTTTTAACCTAAAAATCTTCTGGAGGCAGGCATGAAGCTGCACGAGCATCAGGCAAAGGAGCTTCTGAAAAGATACGGACTACCCGTTCCAGAGGGAAGGGTTGCCTTTTCTCCACAGGAGGCTCTGCAGGCGGCAGAAGAACTCGGTGAGTTTCCCCTTGTGGTAAAGGCACAAGTGCACTGTGGTGGGCGTGGAAAGGCTGGAGGCGTAAAGCTGGTCAGGAATATGGATGAGCTTCAGCAGGCGGTAGAGGGAATGCTTGGCAAGGTTCTCAAAACCTTTCAGTGTCCCGATGGCAAGCCCGTCAGCAGGGTCTGGATAGAGAAGGCGACCAACATTGAAAGGGAATACTACCTTTCCATTACCCTTGACAGGGCGGTTTCAAAGCCCGTGCTCATGGCTTCTTCGGAAGGTGGTATGGAAATAGAGGAAGTGGCAAAGGAAAAGCCCGAAGCCATACACATGCTACACATAGACCCAGCCCTTGGTCTTATGCCCTCTCAGGCAAGAAAAATAGCCTTCAGACTGGGGCTTCCGGTAAACGAGTTTGTGAAGATAGCTCTGGCTCTATACAGAGCATACATGGAGCTGGATGCAAGCCTTGTGGAGATAAACCCTCTTGTGCTCACTAAGGAGGGAAGCCTTGTGCTTTTAGACGCCAAGGTGGAGCTGGATGACAATGCCCTCCTCAGGCACAGAGACCTTGAAGAAATTGAAGACCTCACCCAGCTTGACCCCCTTGAGGTGGAGGCAAAAAAATACAACCTCAACTACATAAAGCTGGATGGGAACATAGGCTGTATGGTAAACGGTGCAGGACTTGCCATGACCACCATGGACATAATAAAGCTTGCCGGAGGCGAGCCCGCCAACTTCCTTGACGTGGGTGGAGGAGCAAACGTGGAACAGATAGCCAACGCCTTCAGAATACTCATGGCAGACCCAAATGTAAAGGCAGTCTTTATAAACATCTTTGGTGGAATTCTGCGTTGCGACAGGCTGGCAAATGGTCTCATAGAGGCAGCAAAAATCGTGGAGATAAAGGTGCCCGTGGTTGTCCGCATGGAGGGCACCAACGTTGAGGAGGGAAGAAGACTCCTTGCAGAATCTGGGCTCAACTTCATAAACGCAGAGGACATGTGGGATGGAGCCAAAAAGGCAGTGGAGAAGGCATCTAAAGGAGGTTAGACCATGTCAATCCTTGTAGACAAAAACACAAAGGTAGTCGTTCAGGGCATCACGGGTAAAGAGGGCTCTTTCCATGCCACCCAGTGCAAGGCATACGGCACTCAGGTGGTGGCAGGTGTTACGCCCGGCAAGGCAGGTCAGCAGGTGGAGGGTATACCTGTTTTCAACACCGTAGAGGATGCAGTCAGAGAAACCGGTGCCAACTGCTCTCTTATATTCGTCCCTCCAGCTTTTGCAGGGGATGCTATAGTGGAGGCCCTTGATGCAGGCATAAGGCTTGTAGTCTGCATCACCGAAGGCATACCCGTCAGGGACATGATGATGGTAAAGGACTATATGAGGAAAAACTACCCTGATGCAAAGCTTATAGGACCCAACTGCCCCGGGGTGATAACCCCTGGAGAGGCAAAGGTGGGCATAATGCCCGGACACATATTTAAAAGAGGAACAATCGGCATAGTTTCAAGGAGCGGAACGCTCACCTACGAAGCCTCTTACCAGCTCACCCAGTATGGGCTTGGACAATCCACTGCCGTGGGCATAGGCGGGGACCCTGTGCACGGGCTTTCTCACAGGGATGTTATTGCCATGTTCAACGAAGACCCGGAAACGGAAGCCATACTCATGATAGGGGAGATCGGTGGAACCGCAGAGGAAGAGGCGGCGGAGTATATAAAGGGCTATGTAAAAAAGCCCGTCTTTGCCTACATAGCTGGCATAACCGCACCACCGGGAAGACGCATGGGACACGCAGGAGCCATAATAAGCGGAGGTAAAGGCACCGCTCAGGCAAAGATGGAAGCTCTCAGAGATGCAGGGGTTCATGTTATAGAAAACCCTGCCTTCATAGGTAAGAGAGTGGCGGAGACACTTGGCAGGCTATGATTAAGTTTATATTGATAAATTGAACCTGTGATATATTTTTTAAACTCAATCTTTTCAAAGGAGGTGTTAATATGGCTTTGAAGACTATGGTTGACCCAGACACCTGTACCTCATGCGAGCTCTGCTACGATAGAGTTCCAGAGGTTTACAAGAATAGAGGCGATGGCATAGCTGAAGTTGTCAGCCCCGGACCCGACGGTTGGATGATGGTGCCTGCCGAGCTAGAGAACGAGGTTAAAGAGGTTACAGACGAATGCCCGAGCGGGTCCATAATAACGGAAGAAGTTTAAGGATAAAGGTTGACATAGATACCTGCACCGCATGCGAGCTCTGCTACGACAGACTACCAGAGGTCTTCGTTGATAGGGGGGATGGCATCCCCCTCGTTATGATAAAAGTGCCCCTTGAGAGCGTCTACGGGGAGCTTCTTCAGGTAGCAGAGGACTGTCCCAGCGGCTCTATCATTCTTTACTGAGTTGGACAGGATTGTTTTTCTCGGAACTGCAGGCGGTAGAGCGAGCGTATTCAGGTTTTTGAGAAGGTCTGGAGGTTTTTTGCTCTTCCTTTCGGGAAACACAGTGCACGTGGACCCCGGACCAGGAGCCTTTGTTTATCTTCATCAAATGGGGATTGACCCGCGACATATTGACCTTGTAGTTCTCTCTCATATACATCTTGACCACTCCTCTGACGTGAACTCTGTGATAGAATCGGCCACCGATGGCGGAAAGATAAGGCGCGTGGCGCTGTTTGCTCCAAGGTCGGCCTTTGAGGGACAGCACAGAGTAGTTTTGCCTTTCATAAGAGAAAGGCTTGCAATGGAGGGCTTTCTGAAAGAAGGAGAAGAACTCTCCTACGGGACTGTAAATGTAAGTGCAGTTATGAAACATACCCATCACGGTGCAGAAACCTATGCCCTTCTGTTTAACCGTAAGGTCCTCTACGTATCCTGTGCTCTGTATGAAGACAGAATGCTGCAGGCATATCCCCATAATGTGGATTTAATGATTATAAACACCACCCTCTACAGGAAGACAAAGCCCATAGACCATCTTACCGTTGAGGATGCAGAAAAGCTCATAGCCAACCTGAAACCCAGGAAGGTTATACTTACCCATTTTGGGTATGAGTTCCTGACACAGCATGACCCAGAGAGGGTCGCTGAGGAATTATCCCATAAATACGGAATTCCCGTCCTTTCAGCAAAAGACTTCATGGAGGTAAGCCTTTAGTGCTTGAGCACCTCTTCCCCCAGCTGAAAAAATGGGCAGAGGAGTTTGTGCAGGAGCATGGCTATACAGCCCTCTTTTTGCTCTCCTTTACAGAGTCCATAATACAGCCGGTCCCACCCTACCCTTTTATAGTAAGTGCTCCCATATTCAGGCTAAGCCCCTATACTGCTGGGCTGGTTGCTTTTGCAGGGAATATACTGGGTGCTCTGGTTGCCTACTATCTTGCAAAGTTTCTTGGAGAGGCCTTTGTAAAAAAGATTTTTGGCAAAAGGCTGTATCTGAAGGGAGAAGCCCTCTTCAACAGATATGGCTTCTGGGCTGTTCTTGTGGGAGAACCTTACAAGCTGGTGTGCTGGCTTGCGGGGCTTTTCCACATGCCCCTGTGGAGCTTTATAGTGGCAAGCCTTATAGCAAGGGCACTGAGGATTGGAGTCTTCGTTCTCTTCGGGGATGTTCTGGAGAGGATTCTGAATTAATGGGTGCGGGAGGACTCGAACCCCCAACCGGGCGGTTATGAGCCGCCCGCTCTGCCATTGAGCTACGCACCCTCAGAAAAGATATTATAAAACCTCTTGACAAGCTTTGCAACCCTGTGGTAGAGTTTTGGAAACTAGGCCAGGGAGGTATAGTCATGAAGAAGTATATCTTTGCCATTGCCCTGGTGGGAGCTCTCTGCAAGCCCATAATGGACGCGTCTCCCATGGGTATAGGTGGGCCTTCAGAGGTCTCTTACCAGAGCGGTGAACAGCCCGGCGATGAAATTTTTGACGTTGATACGGTAAGCAAGATTATAGCCACTGAGATGTCTCTTGAAGAGGCCATGAGGGAGCTTGTCAATGTGAAAACCGTTGAGACTGTAAGACCAGACCTCTGGCCCGTTGTGGGTGTTATAACCTCCGACTACGGATGGAGAAATATGGGAGGAAGAAGGGAGTTTCATACTGGAATAGACATATCGGCACCCTATGGGACCCCAGTGGTTTCAGCGGCAGAAGGCAGAGTCATATATGCAGGATGGATAAGAGGCTACGGAAAGACTGTAATAATCTATCATGGTTATGGCTTTGCCACCATATATGCTCATTTATCAGACATCAAGGTTTCCTACTCAGACAGGGTTGTAAAGGGTCAGATAATAGGAAGTGTGGGAACCACCGGAAGAGCCTTTGGTCCACATCTCCACTATGAGGTTCTGAAATACGGAGTGAGGCAGAACCCCATAGCCTATCTGCCTTAGAGAAGCCCCCTTCTCTTCAGGGCATCTTCGTATATCCTTTTGTAGAGGTGATTCCACTCTGGAGTGCCTTCCACGATTCTCTTTGAGTAGGACCTTATCCTTTCTCTCACCTCTCTGTCTATCTCTTCTTCTTCCTTTACTGCCTCCATGAGTATTTCCCTTATCCTGTTTCTTATGATACCGGGCTCCTCGTATATCTCCACTTCAGGGTCTTCCATTATCATATCCCTTATCCTGTGGGCTATCTGGTTCATCCTCTCCCTTCTACTTGTGTGTATGTTCATCTCCTCTGCCAGCTTGCTCCTGACTGTTTTGTATGCTGTTCTGTAATCAAGACTGGTTTCTTCAAGAAGCTCAAGCTTTTCTTTGAGTATCTCCTTCGTTTTTTCATCAAGCAGTCTCTCCTGCTCCTCTGCTTCCCTGAATATGGCAACTATCTTTTTCTTAAAGGCATAAGGGTCCTCCGGCTCTATTATTCTTTCATTTTCATAAAGTTCCTTTAAAATCCTGTCTGCTATTCTCTCCACAAGCTTCTCGGGTAGCCTCATACACCGCCTCCTAAATCTTATCAATTATATCATATAAAACACTCAAGAAGGTTCATTACCTCTTGCGTATATCCACCGTCATCCTCGTTAATTATCAGAGGTTTTTCAATAACCGGGTATGGTCTTAGATTTTTTAAACCATGTATGCGCACTATTTTTGAGTTTTTATGCAGTTTTGGATAAAAAAATCTAAGGTGTGCTGCTTCTATTCTGTTGTTTTTCATGTGTATAATAGCATCTACCAGACGACCTGAAGCTATTAGAAGGTTAAAATGTCCTCCATCTTTAAGCAGAAAGCCTGCAGTTTTTATAAAATCTTCAAGACTTGTATCTGTCTCATGATGATACTGATTGTAGGTTGATTGTCCCCTATAGAAGGGTGGATTGGCAACTACCACGTTAAAACTCTGTGCCCCTAAAAAATCCCTTGCCTTTCTGAGGTCAAGCTCAAGAATATGAATTTTCTCTTCCAGTTTGTTGAGTATTACATTTTCTTTCAGAAGTTCAAGCATTAAATGGTCTCTCTCCATAGCCCAGACCTCACAACCATATCTGAGAGCTGTAAGTATGGAAAGAGCGCCAAAGCCTGCACCAAGGTCAAGAACTCTTGAGTTTTTCTTTATGCCCCTGAGGTTTGCCACAAAAAGAACTTCCACTATGGAGAGCCTGTGGGCTTTTGGTTGTCTGAACCTTACCTTCCCCCTGAAAAAAACAAACTCCTTAAACTCTTCCAAACCTCTCAACGAGTTCGAGCAGTGTTCTAGCCCTTTCCCTGACCTTTTCCCACTCTTCTATCTCCTCCATGGTCTGGGCTGTTGCCAGCTTTCTCATCGCCTGGTCAAAGAGCTCCTTCTCTTTACCCGGGTCAATATCCCCCATGTTGTAAGCTTCCTCTGCAAGAATTATGACCTTTTCTGGAGTCACATCCACAAAGCCATAGGTGACCGCAACACCGTTTTCCATCTTACCGTCAAAGTAAACAAGCCCGGGCTTGAGCATGGTCATGAGATACATATGCTTTTCAAGAACACCTATTTCACCCTCTGCAGTGGGTATGTTTACAGAGTGAACCTCCCTTGAAAAATGTAGTCCCTGGGGCGTTACTATTTCCACCTTTATCATGGCGTTAAAATTATACCATGAAGGTATATGCCCTCGGAAAACTCTCGCGCATGCTCTCCACAACCCTTTTCCACGCGATGGCAGAGCTGGGTTATACAGGACTTGTCCTCTGTGAGCCAGAAGACACTTATGTGAGTCTTGGTTACTTTGACAGGGCTCAGGAGCTCATAGACCTCAAAAGGTGCAGGGAGCTCAGCATAGGAATCATAAGGAGGCAGATTGGGGGAGGTGCAGTCCTGCTTGCGCCAGGTCAGGTTTTTTACCAGCTTATACTTCCAAAGAATCTGGTCCCCTTCAGGGTAGAGGACGCCTATAAGAAGCTCTCTCAGCCCGTCATAAGGGCTTATAATAGGCTCGGGCTTGAGGTGGAATACAGACCTATAAATGACCTTTTGGTGAAGGCATCACAGAGGAAGATAAGCGGGCAAGGGGCAGGAGACATAGGAAAGTTCTTTGTGTTTGTGGGAAACATTCTTATGAGCTTTGACCCTGACCTTATGGCAGAACTTTTTTTGCTTCCCCATGAGGCTCTCAGAGAAGAGGTCAGAGGGAGTCTCTGGGAAAACATAGGATGGCTGGAGAGGGAGCTGGGAAGGTCTTTCTCTTTTGAGGAGGTCTCTGGGGCTCTGCTTGAGGAGTTTGTGCAGGAGTTTGAATTTGATGGATACGCGGAAGTGCCCTCCGATGCCCTCGAGCTTGCAGAAAAGCTAAGAATAGATATGACCTCAGAGGAGACCATACTTGAGGACACGGGAAGAAGGCACGAAGCCATAAAAATAAGGGAGGGGGTGTATGTCTGGAAGGGCTAACCTATATTTTAAAAAACCATGCTGAAGACAGAAGAGATTAGAGAGCTCTACGAGAAGGATTTTTACAGATGGGTGCATGAAAACCTTGAGCTTCTGAGGAAAGGGGAATACGACCTCGTAGACTGGGAGAACCTTCTTGAAGAGGTTGAGTATATGGCGAGAAAGTATGAGGATGAGCTTAAGGAAA
Organism: Aquificaceae bacterium; assembly: GCA_037481935.1. Taxonomy (NCBI): domain Bacteria; kingdom Pseudomonadati; phylum Aquificota; class Aquificia; order Aquificales; family Aquificaceae; species Aquificaceae bacterium. The sequence goes on from JBBFKQ010000003.1 coordinate 72,170, forward strand.
GGCTTGGAGTTTATATGGAGCACAGGTATAAGATAGAAAACTTCAAGAAACTTGCCGGGAACGAAACAGCCGGGTCTGGATGGAATAAAAGCATATTAAACCAGCTTGTTGAAATATCAAGAATACTTGAGGATAACCCGAGCCTCAGGAGTAAACTTCCGGGGCTTTTACAGCCCGCATGGGGTTACGCTTTAAAGAGGCTAAAGGCATGGCTTATCAGAAACAAGTTCAACCCAGAAGACTTCAACCTGCCAGAAATGTGTCCCTATGGCTACGAGGACATTATGAAGGATATTGCTAAATTTTAGACAGTGCTTTACGATAATAAGAAGAGGGAGGTGTAAATGTTTGGTGCTACCTTTGGCATAGTGGCTCAGGGGCTTGAACTTTTCAGAAAGTCTGCAGACATCAGAAACAGAAACATACTGAACGCCAACAATCCCGACTACGCCCAGGAAGACCCGGTCATAAAGAGCCTTGCACCCGTGGGTATAAGGCTGGAGGATATTCTCAGAAGTCAGAACTTTTACTACATGTCTCTGAGAAATCAGAAGCTCTCGGTGGTCTCCTCCCTTGACACCGCCATAAAGGGAAACTCTCAGATAGAAAACCTCTTTCAGGAGTTTACTCAAGGGCTGGGGGGTAGCGAATACATAAACCGCTTTTTCACCGCCTACCAGAACCTGATGAAAGAGCCCACAAACGAAGGAGCAAGAAGTGAACTCTTAAACTCTGCCCAGAGCCTTATTTCATACCTGAAGGACAGAAGAAAGGACATGGACAGAACCCTTGCCAGCACGGACTATGACATGAGGCAATACATAGGCAGGATAAACACACTCACAAAAAAGATTGCTCAGATAAATCAGGAAATACTCACGGGCTATGCCCAGACTTACGCAAGAGGAAGAGATTACAAAAATCTTCTGGATGAGAGAGATAGATATCTCAGAGAACTGTCTGAGCTTATAAACATACAGGTTCAGGAGGATAATATGGGCAGGGTAAGGGTGGAGACAAGCCAGGGCTTTGTGCTTGTAGAGGACAGATACAGCTGGGAGCTGAAATACGACTCTGGAAGCAGAAGAGTTATGTGGAAGTCAAAAGATGGTTCAGAGGTGGACATAAGCGGTCTCATAAGCGGAGGAAAAGTCAGAGGGCTTCTGGACTTTCAGAAAGACCTTCTGGATTACATAAACCAGCTTGAGGGGATAGGCAAAAAGCTCATAAGCGAGGTAAAACTGCCCCTTAACGCACAGGGAACGAACAGCTGGTTCTGGCTCAGAAATGTAAGCGACCCAACTGCACCCCTTGGCTTTTCAGGAAGCATAACCTTTAACTTTCCCGGTGGCCCTGTGGTTATAAGCTACAACTCCACAGACAGCCTCAACGACATCATAAACGCCATAAACACAGACCCAACCCTCAGCCCCAACTTTACCGCAAGCCTTGTTCCAAACCCTGACGGAAGCTACACCATGCAGATAACAGCCAGCGACCCCAGCTATACTGTAGAGGAGAGCAACAACCTTATTCAAAGGTCTGAACCCCTCTTTACAGGAACGGGAATAGGGGACATGGCTCTGAACCCCAACATAAACACATACGTGCAGAACCTTGATTACGAAAAGGCTGACGAGTTTATGGACTTTTCAAGGAGCTGGTGGGAAGGTGTAAAGGCTCTATACAATGGGCTTGTAGATAGAGTTGCCTCAAGGCAGAATGACCTCAAAACAAAGCATGAGATAGAGAGGGCACTCCTTGACTCTCTGAACGCAAGGCTTCAGGAGATGCAGGGGGTTTCAATAGACAATGAATTTATTGAACTCATGAAGCTCCAGAGGAGCTACGAAGCCCTTGCAAGAACCATAAACGCCATGGATGAGATGCTTCAGGCAACGCTGAATATGGTGTGAGGTGAGAGGCCATGAAGGTGCCAGATAACCTGCTCTTTTCCCTGTTTCAGGAACAGGATGCAAGGATAAGAAAACAGCTTTCAGAAAAATCTCTTGAGATTGCCACCGGCAGGAAGTATCAGAGTATATCCGACGAGCCATCAGCCACCTACAATGTGCTTGAGCTTAAAAAAGAGATATCCCAGCTTTCTCAATATGCAAAGAACAGGCTGTTTGCGGACACAGCTCTGAGCTATTCAGACTTTAACCTGGGGAAGATAGAAGACAGTCTGAAACTCCTTTATGCAAAGACCATACAGGCTAAGAATCAGACGCTTCAGCCAGACCAGCTCTTGGCAATAGGAGAACTCTTTTCCTCAAGCCTAAGGTCTCTTCTTGACAGAGTAAACGACCAGCTGGGAGGAAACTACATCTTTGGAGGTGCAAGTCTTACTCAGAAGCCCTTTGATGATAACACACTTGAATACAGAGCTTCTTCAGAGGGTTTTAAGGTGTGGCTTTCAGACAGCTACAGGGTTGATGCCCTTCTGAACGGGGCAGAGACCTTTGGTCTCAACGTGGCAATCTCAAGGGCAACCTTTTCAAGCCCTGGCACAAACTTCAGCAACTCTGGCACTTTGAATATAACGGTGGGAACCACCACCATCAGTGTAAACTACACCACGACCCAGACACTGAATGACCTCGTAACCCTTATAAATTCCAACTACTCCAGCACCCTTCAGGCGAAGGTCAGCCAGAACCCAGATGGGACTTACTCCCTTATGCTTATGCCTGTGGATATAGGTAAGGAAACATTTGTCTCTGACACCAGCGGTGGTGACTTTGATGTGGGTGCAACGGACTTTTACTCTCCTAACTTGCTTCAGGCAGTAAAAAGGGTGGGAGACAAGCTCAGCTCCGCACTCTATCCGGATGACTCCGACCTTATGCTGCTACAGAGAGCCTTTGATAGGGTCGCCTTCAGAAGGTCTCAGGTGGGTGCAGTCCTCTCTCAGGTAAAGAACCTTCAGCCTGTGCAGGAAAACCTCACAGACAACCTGAATAAACAGAAGTCTGACCTTGAAGATGCAGAGCTTTCGCAGAGCATAATGGACTACACGCGCTACAGGCTTGCCTACGAAGCCCTCATGCGTATAGTGGCAGACCAGAGGGATATGAGCATTATAAGATATCTGAAATAACCTCCAACTTAAGAAATTCCTATGACCGTAAACCTTTGAGGTTATATTTCTGAGCACTTTTACAGACCTCTCTCTCAGTCTGCCCCCTTAACATTCTAAAAGTCATTATAAAAAACTTGACATAAGTTTACTAAAGTTTTATATTAGATAACACATTCTGGAAAAAGGAGGTGCCTTATGGCGGAGAAGATAATAGGTATAGACCTTGGAACTACCAACTCGGTGGTGGCTGTGATTATAGGAGATGAGCCAGTGGTAATAGCCAATCAGGAGGGCTCAAGGCTTACGCCCTCTGTTGTCTCATGGACAAAGGAAAAAGAGGTGCTGGTGGGTGAGCCTGCAAAGAGGCGTGCCATCCTTGACCCAGAGAACACCGTCTACGAGTCTAAAAGGTTTATAGGTAGAAAGTATGAAGAGGTGCTTGATGAGGCAAAGAGAGTTTCCTACAAGGTGGTGGCGGACGAAAAGGGCGATGCCAGCTTTGAAATACCCAACATAGGAAGGACTGTTCGCCCGGAGGAGGTAGGTGCTCAGGTGCTCAAAAAGCTCAAAGAGGCTGCAGAGGCATACCTTGGAGAAAAGGTCACAAAGGCGGTAATAACCGTGCCCGCTTACTTCAACGAGCGTCAGAGACAGGCAACAAAGGATGCCGGTAAGATTGCAGGGCTTGAGGTGCTAAGAATCCTCAACGAGCCCACCGCTGCAGCTCTGGCATACGGGCTTGACAAGAAGAGCGATGTAAAGATTCTTGTCTATGACTTTGGAGGAGGAACCTTTGACGTCTCCATCCTTGAAGGTGGAGAGGGCGTTATAGAGGTAAAAGCTACCGCAGGAGACACTCACCTTGGGGGTGCCAACATAGACGAAAGAATCATGGAGTGGCTCATAGAAGAGTTCAAAAGAGAAACAGGCGTTGACCTCAGAAAGGACAGGACTGCCCTTCAGAGGCTCAAAGAAGCCAGCGAGCAGGCAAAGAAGGAGCTCTCCTTCAAGCTGGAGACTGAAATCAACCTGCCCTTTATAACCATAGACCCATCCACCAACCAGCCATTGCACCTTCAGAAAAAGCTCACAAGGGCAAGGCTTGAGGAGATGATAAAGGACCTTGTGGACAGGACTATGGAGATAGTAAAGAGAGCCCTTGAGGATGCCAAGCTGAGACCTCAGGATATAGACGATGTGGTGCTGGTGGGAGGTTCCACGAGGATTCCTCTGGTCCAGCAGAGGATAAAGGACTTTTTTGGGAAGGAGCCCCACAAGGGCGTAAACCCCGACGAGGTGGTGGCAGTGGGTGCTGCCATACAGGCTGGTGTTCTATCTGGGGAAGTAAAGGAGATACTGCTAGTAGATGTGACACCTCTATCCCTGGGTGTGGAGACCTACGGTGGGGTTATGACGGTCCTTATACCCAGGAACACGCCCATACCTTACAGAAAGTGTGAAACCTTCACCACCGCCAGCGACTATCAGACAGAGGTAGAGGTTCATGTGCTTCAGGGCGAGAGACCCATGGCTAGGGACAACAAGTCTCTGGGTAAATTCTATCTTACCGGCATACCACCAGCACCCAGAGGCGTTCCAAAGATAGAGGTGTGCTTTGACATAGACGTGGACGGTATTCTTCATGTGACGGCAAAAGACCTTGGCACGGGTAAAGAGCAGTCCATAAGGGTTCAGGCATCTTCGGGACTCACGCAGGAAGAGATAGAGAAGATGGTAAAAGAAGCCCAGCTTCACGAGGAGGAGGACAGGAAGAAAAAAGAACTCGTGGAAGCCAAGAACCAGCTTGACCAGCATGTTTACAACCTTGAAAAGGTGCTGAAGGAAAACAGGGATAAAGTGCCCGCAGACGTGGTCTCTGAGGTAGAAAAGGCTATAGAAGAGGCAAAGAGGGTATTTGCCAGCTCACAGGATGTGCAGGAGGTAAGAAGGGCCACAGAGAAGGTGCTTGAGGTAGCTGGAAAGTTAGGAAGCTATCTTTATCAGGGACAGGCTACGCAGAAGGGTGAAGGTGGAGACGTAATAGAAGGCAAGCCCATGTGATATAATAAGACCGCCTATGGCGGTCGCCCTTCCTTTTCTCATAATTCTTCTTGCCTTAGAAACTGCATTATCTTATGAGAAAAAGATAAGGGAAAACTGGTCAAAGTTAGCCTATCCTCAGAAGGTTTATCAGCTATACGGTCTTCTGGGCTTCAGATGCATATGGTATTGTGATGGCAGAGCTACGGAGAACTTTCAAACCCTGCAGAGCATACTCAGGGAGGTTGTCCACCTGGACTTGACCCCAGAGATTACAGACCGGTTAAAGACCTTGACCCAGAGCTTGCCACAAGCGACAGCCTGCTCAGGCTTGCATACGACCTCTACTATGGTAGGACAAGACCCTCAGAACTCTACAGGGGCTGGAGCGTTCCAAAAAGGCAGGACAGGGTTGTTGAAAAGGTTGCAGCTCTGATAAGGGAAGAGAGACTGGGGGACTTGCTGAGGGAAATCACACCCAAGAGCCAGGAATACTGGTTCCTTGTAGAACAGGCAAAGTCTCTGCAAGAGCTATCTTCCATTGAATGGAAGCCCATAAGGCTGTCAAGACACCTGCGTCATGGAGACAGAAGCACCTGCCTTGAGGAGATAAGGTTCAGGCTCTTTCTTCTTGGAGACATTAGAGAATACACCCCCTCTGATTTTTTTGACCATACACTGCTTGAGGCAGTAAAAAGATTTCAAAAAAGACACGGGCTGCCAGAGACGGGAACAATTGGTTCAAAGACCATTGCCGAGCTCAACATCAGCCCAGAAGAGAGGTTGATGCAGGTATACCTGAACCTTGAAAAGCACAGATGGTTGCCAGAAGACTTTGAAAGAGCCGTGGTGGTAAACATACCATCCTTTGAGCTTTTTCTGATAAACAAAAATTCTGTGGAGCTGCACTCTAAGGTGATAGTGGGCAGGAATTACAGAGAAGACTTCAGGCCTACGCCAATACTTTACAGCAGGATAGAGAGCCTCACCATAAATCCTTCATGGCATGTTCCCAGAAGCATCTCCGTCAAGGACATACTACCCAGAGTGAGAAAGGACCCAGATTACCTCAGAAAAAAGAGCTTCAGAGTCTTTCTTGGAGGTGAGGAGGTTGACCCTCTGCAGATAGACTGGAGCTTATACAGTGAGAAAAATTTTCCCTTCAGGCTTGTGCAGTCCCCAGGACCACAGAACGCCCTTGGCAGGATAAAGTTCAACTTCCAGAACCCCTTTGATGTCTACCTGCACGACACGCCTGATGTGGAACTTTTTAAAAAGCCAAAAAGAGCCTTTAGCTCAGGATGTATAAGGGTAGAAAAGGCAAAGGAGCTTGCTCTGGCACTTCTTGGAGAGGGATGGAACTCAAAGAAGTTGGAAAACCTCATAAAAGAACAGCAGACCCAGACCCTCAGCCTCAGAAACCCTATACCCATATACATACTCTACCTTACCGCCTTTGAAAGGGATGGCGAGCTTCATTTCAGAGAAGACATATACGGGTATGATACAATTTTGTCCCGTGCACTTTCAAAAGTTGGAGGCAGGAAATGACAAGGAGAGAACTTCTAAGGTCAATGGGATACATAGGATGCATGCTTCTGACAGGTTCTTTTTCCTACGCCTCAGTTTCTGGAATTAGGGGTCTTTCAGAAGGAGCCAGGTCCCTCAACTTATACTCTGTAAACACCGGGGAGAGCCTTAAGGTTGCCTACTGGGTGGATGGAGAGTATATAGATAGTTCTCTGAAAGAAATAAACTGGCTTCTGAGGGATTACAGAAGTGGAGAGGTAGCTCCCGTAGATTTAAAGCTTCTTGACCTTCTTTTCCTCATAACCAGACTTTCTAACAGGGAAAGGATAGAGGTAATATCTGGCTACAGGTCACCATCTACAAACGCTTACCTTCACAGGACAAAAAGGGGCGTAGCAAAAGACAGCTACCACACGCGCGGGAGGGCTGTTGACATAAGGCTGGAGGGCATGAGCCTGAGCAGTCTCAGAGATCTGGCAATAAACCTGCGTGCTGGTGGTGTTGGATACTATCCCAGGTCTGGTTTTGTGCATCTTGATACTGGACCCTTCAGGTGCTGGTAATGATAAGGGTTTTTGTGGGTTTTTTTGTCACGAAAAGGATACAGGAAGCGGTGGAAAAGCTCCAGTCACAGAGCGAGAGGTTCATAAAGGGCAAGTGGGTTGAGCCTCAGAACTTTCATATGACCTTCCAGTTTATAGGGGATGTGGAGCAGGAAAGGCTGGCTGACCTTCTTAAAAACCTTCAGGAAATTGCCCAAAGTAGCAAAGCCATAAGGGTAAAATACAGGGGGCTTGGTGTTTTTCCGAGCCCTGACAGAGCCAGAGTTCTGTGGATTGGTGTATCGGAAGGTCATAGACAGCTTATAGACCTTGCCAGAAGCATAGTAAGGGCTAACAGGCAGGTGGGTATAAGGGACGAGGGTAAGCCCTTCCATCCCCATGTGACCATATGCAGGATAAAGGAGTTTGACAAAAAAGCCCTCAAAGAAATACTGCGTCAGCATGAAAACACCTTCTATGGGGAAGACCTTGTGGACAGAGTGGCTCTTGTTAAGAGTTCTCTGACCTCTGTGGGACCCATATACACTGTAATAGAGGAGTTTTACTTCCATGGGTGAATGGACTTACGAAAGAGCAGGAGTGAGCATAGAAAGGGCTGAAGCCTTTGTGGACTACATAAGGGAAAAGGTAAAGACCTTACCAAAAAAAGCTCTCCTCTTTGGATCCTTTGCCAGCGGGCTCAGGCTTGAGGGATACAAGAAGCCGGTTCTTATGCTTACAACAGACGGGGTTGGAACAAAGCTTAAGGTGGCTCAGGCTGTGGGTGTTCATAACACAGTGGGCATAGACCTGGTTGCCATGAATGTAAACGACCTCCTCACCACAGGTGCGGAACCTCTCGCCTTTCTTGATTACATAGCCACAGGCAGGATAGAACTTCAGGTTATGAAGGAGCTTATGGATGGTATAGTGGAGGGGTGCAGGCTTGCAGAGGTTGCCCTCGTGGGTGGAGAAACGGCTGAGATGCCAGACTTTTATCCCGAGGGTGTATATGACCTTGCAGGCTTCTGCGTGGGCGTGTGCGAGGAGGAGGAGCTTATTACCGGTGAGCGTATAAGACCCGGAGATGTTATACTGGGTTTTCCCTCAAGCGGTTTTCACAGTAATGGATACAGCCTTATAAGAAAGGTGCTTGAGGCAAAAGGTATAGGCTATGAGGATAAATTTGAGGACAGAAAGTTGTGGGAGATACTCCTTGAACCCACTAAAATATACCTGCAGGAGGTGCGTGCTCTGAAATACTGTGGAATAGGTATAAGGGGGATGGCACATATAACGGGCGGTGGCATACCGGGAAACCTTATAAGGATATTGCCGGAGGGTCTGAGAGCGGTAGTGGAAAAGGGGAAAATACCAGTAAACCCCATCTTTGACTGGATAGGGAGGCTGGGCAACATATCCTCTGAGGAGATGTTCAGAACCTTTAATATGGGCGTGGGTTTTATGGTAGTTCTTGAAGGAAAAGATTTGGACACAGCTCTGAGAGCTGTCCCTTCTTCCTTTGTATGTGGCTTTATTGAGGAGGGTAAAAGGGATGTGGTTATTGTTTAGAGTCTTATTGCCAGTTTTTCTCTTGCTGGGTCTTTCCTTCGCACAGGTGGTGAAAGAGATAAGGGTTGAAGGAGCCAGGTATGTGCCAGAGGATGTAATAATAGGTCTCATAAACATAAGACAGGGAAGCCTATACATCCCCGATATGGTCCGTGAGAGCATAAGACGCGTGTTCAGAACAGGCTTTTTTGACGAGGTGGAGGTCTATGAAGAAAGGGTGGGTGAGGATGTGGTGCTCACATACAGAGTTAAGGACCTTCCTGTTATATACAGAATAGAGTTTGTGGGCAACAGGAAGATAAAGTCCGACGAGCTTGAGAAAAAGATAGGAATAGAAACGGAGGTGGGCAAGATTGAGCCAGAAGAGTTTATAAAGGGCTTTACCTCAGCGCCGGCTGTAGAAGAAAGACTGGAAATACAGAGAAGGCTGAGGCTCGGAAGGGTTCTCACCCGTGAAGAGCTCGAGTTCATAAAGAGAAAAATAGTGGAAGCATACACGAAGGAGGGCTACACAAACGTTCAGGTAGATTACGAACTTGTGCCCAGGAAGGGTGCTTCAAAGGTTGTTTACAGAATAGTGGAGGGAGAGCCAGAGTATGTAAGAAGTATAAACTTTACAGGGAACAGGACCTTCAGCAGAGGTAGACTGCTCGGGCTTATGGAGACAAAACCTGTGAGCCTTCTTGCCTTCAGGCTAAAGCCCCCCTTCAGTGAGGATGTTCTGAGGGAAGACGTGAGAAAGATAAGAGACTTTTACCGTTCTGAGGGCTTTCTTGAGGCTAAGGTTGACTACTCTGTAAAGAAGGAGGGAAACAGATACGAGATAAACATAAAGATTGAAGAGGGACCAAGATACAGGTTATCGGAGCTGAAAATAGAGGGCAACAGCCTCTTTGCCTACTCAGAGCTCGTCGGGGACATACTCAAAAAGAACAGGGGAGGATACTACAGAAGGGAAATTCTTGACAGGATAAAGGAGAACATAAGGAGGAGATACTCGGAGATTGGCTATCTGGGCGTTTTCGTAGAGGAAAGAGAGAGTGTGGACAGAGAGGGTAAAAGGGTAAGCGTAAACCTCCAGCTGCAGGAGGGTGAGCCTGTTTATGTTAGCAGGATTGAAGTGCAGGGCAATTACGAATCAAGGGACTATGTGATAAGAAGGGAGCTAAGATTTCAGGAGGGTGAGCTGGCAAACCAGAGGGAGATAGACAGGTCAAGGACAAGGGTTTTTAATCTTGGCTACTATCAGGATGTTTCTATAGACCCCTTTCCTACAGAGGGCAAAAACTGGGATTTTGTGGCAAAGGTAAGGGAAAGGTTTACAGGGCAGTTTTCCATAGGCCTTGGATACAATCAGGTGACAGGCGTTTCCGGCTTCATATCCCTCCGTAAGGGTAACTTTCGCGGGACAGGAGACATAGCGGGTATTTCCATATCTTACGGAAGCAAATATAAGGATAATTCCCTTTCCTACACTAAGAAGTGGTTTCTAAACCAGCCCATAGACCTCACGGGTTCAGTTTATGACAGAAGGATAGAATACACCACCTACACGGTAGACAGAACGGGTATAGACCTCATATTCTCAAGGGAGTTTGCAGAGTTCTGGAAGGCAAGCGCAGGGGTAAGTCTTCAGAGGGTAAGGTATACAAACATATCACCCGATGCCTCACCCCTCATCAAAGAAGAAGCCGGAACCAGACAGTCAAGAAAACTGCTCTTTGGTCTGACAAGGGATACGAGGGACAATTACCTCTTTCCATCCGCGGGTGCCCTTACAGAGCTGGGCTATTCAGTGGCTGTGCCAGTGCTCGGGGGTAATGAGAGGTTCAACAAGATAACCCTTTCCCACCAGCAGTTTTTCAAGGATAGATGGCTGGACACAGGTCTCATACTCTCCTTTAAGGGCTCTCTTGGACTGGTTGAACCCTACAGTGGCAAAAGAGTGCCCCTTGATGAAAGGTTTTTTGTAGGCGGAGACTTCACCGTAAGGGGCTACAAATACGGCTACGCAGGACCCCTTGACCCCAATACAAAGGACCCTATAGGAGCAAAAAGACAGCTAATCTTATCAGCGGAGGCAAACTACCCCCTCTACAAGAACATACTCTACGGTGCAGTTTTCTACGATACAGGTCTTGGCTTTAACGACTGGAGCGAGCTAAAAACTCAAAACCTTAAGGGTGGCTTTGGCATAGGTATAAGGTTCATAACCCCCTTCGCACCCATAAAGTTAGACTGGGCTGTCAAAACGAAAAAAGTGCCCGGCGACACCTCAAGAAGCAGGATACATTTTGTTCTTGGAGTGTTTTTCTGATGGTGCCGAGAGCTCTGACAATAGCGGGTTCTGATAGCGGTGGAGGTGCAGGCATTCAGGCTGACCTGAAGACCTTCACCGTTCTTGGTGTATACGGCACGAGCGCCATAACCTCAATAACCGTGCAGAACACGCAGGGCGTCTACGGAGTTGTGGACCTTCCGCCAGATGTGGTCTACGAACAGATTAGGGTCGTGGTAGAGGACATTGGTGTGGATGCGTGCAAGACGGGCATGTTATCTAATGAGGAAATCATCAGGGCTGTTGCGGGGGCAATAAGGGATTTGAAGATGGAAAGGATTGTGGTTGACCCTGTCATGAGGGCAAAGTCAGGAGACCCCCTTCTGAAACAATCCGCCAGAGAGACCCTCATAAAAGAACTCCTTCCCCTCGCCCTTGTGGTGACCCCCAACGTGCCAGAGGCAGAGGAGCTGTGCGGTTTTGAGATAAAGAGCCTTGAGGACATGGAGAGGGCATGCAGAAAAATAATCTCATACGGTCCCTCTGCGGTTGTTGTGAAAGGGGGTCATATGGAGGACGAGGAGTCCGTGGATGTGCTCTACGACGGCGTATCCTTTGAATACTTGAGGGGAAAGTTTATAAGGACAAAGAACACTCACGGCACCGGTTGCACCTTCTCATCTGCGATAACTGCATATCTTGCAAAGGGCTACAGCCTTAAAGATTCCCTTCTCAAAGCAAAAGAATACATCCAGGGAGCTATAGAAAACTCCCTAAATCTTGGCAGAGGGCATGGACCCCTCAACCACATGTGGACCTTCTACTCTTTCAAAACATAAGCCACCGCAACGGAGAACTCTCTCTCATGAGAGAGAGAAACCAGAACCTTCGCTTCTTCAAAGCCTTCTCTCAATATTCTTACCCTCGCTGGTCTTCCTCTGTCTCCGAGGACCTCTATCTCTGAAAATCTCAGCACAACTCCGTAAACCTGATAAAAAGCCTTCAGCACCGCCTCCTTGCATGCCCACCTTGCTGAAAGGCATTCATAAAAAGTTTGCTGACCCATACAGTATCTGAGTTCCTCCTCTGTGTAAACTCGTCTGAGAAACCTTTCTCCGAACCTTTCTACTGCCTCCTTTATCCTTTTGTTGCTGACTATATCAACGCCTACCATGATAAACTATCTTACATGTCCCTGCTTACGCTGAGCATAGTATTTTACTTCTTAGCCTTTGTATCCTCTTTACTTTCCCATTTTTTTAACACACTGAAGAAGCTCACACGATTTGTGATTTTCCTCGGACTTCTACTTTACATGCTTCATATAACAATGCTGTCCATTAAAGTGCGCAGTTTTCCCTTTGCGGACGCTCATGGCTTTTATTCCCTACTGGGAAACCTTATGCTGGGCGTTCTTGTGCTGGTATCCTTCAAGTATGACTATCTCTGGAAATTTTCCGCTTTTTTTGCCATACTGGGCATACTTTCAACGCTCCTTGCCATGCCTGCAGAGCCATCACCCTACAGAAGCCCTCTTTATTCTCTTCATATAACCTCAGCCCTTGCATCCTATGCCTTTGCCTTCCTCGGTGGGCTTTCTTCCATACTTAAACTCTTCCTTGAGAGCAGACTGAAGCACAAAAGCATTACGGGCTTCTTTATGCCCCTCAGTCTTCTGAGGGGAGTTGAGAGACTTTCTATGAACCTTAGCTTTCTATTCTTTACCCTCACCCTTATCTTTGGAAGTTTCTGGAGCAGGAGCTTTTTTGGAAAGCACTGGGTAAGCGACCCAAAACTGATCTTTGTGCTGTATCTCTGGACATACTATGCGGTTGTGGTTCATCTTAATCTCCTTAAGAGGATAAAGCCAAAGACGCTCTCTTACGCCATTATACTGGGTATGTTCTTCACTCTACTTAACATACTCTTTGTCAGACATGAACTGTGAGAGGGTTTTTCTTGTGGGGTTTATGTGCAGTGGAAAGACTACTGTGGGAGAACTTCTTGCCAGCAGGCTGGGCTGGAATTTTCTGGACGTGGACAGGGAGCTTGAAAAAGTGGAGGGGATGAGTATACCTCAGATTTTTGAGACAAAGGGCGAAGAATACTTCAGAAGACGCGAGCTGGAAATCCTTATGAGTCTGACAGAAGGAGAGAAGCTCGTCATAAGCACTGGAGGTGGACTTGGTGCAAACCCACAGGCTATGGATCTCATGAAAAGCTCAGGACTTGTTGTGTGGCTCAGAATAGACTTTGAGACCTTCCTCAAAAGGTGCGGTGAAGACTTATCAAGACCACTTCTGAAAAAGGGCAGGGAGGAGCTTTTTAAGCTTTTTGAGAAAAGGTCTGAAAATTACAGGCATGCCCATGTTGAGCTGGATGGCACACTGGAGGCTAACCTGCTTGTAGAACAGATACTCCATGCTTGCAAAAATTGGCCCCTTGCCTTATAATCAATTGAAAAGGAGGTAATATGCTAAGAAAGTTAAGCCTTTTCACATCAGTTTTAGTTGCGGCTTTTGCCCTCGGTGCCTGCGGGCAGGGTTCAGCCAAGTGCCCTACAAAGGAACAGGTGAAAAGCTCAGTAAAAGAACTTATACCTCAGGACTTTACCGTTGAGTCCGTATCCCAGCTTCAGAACATAAGGGATCTCTGTGAGGTAGTTGTAAAAGTTGGCGCACAGCCCCTTGTTTTCTACATGGATGGGAAGGGGGAATATCTGCTTGCGGGCAATCTCATAAGTCTTAAGGACAAAAAGAACATAACAAGGGACAGACAGCAGGAATTTATGAAGGTATCTGCAGAACAGCTAAAGGAGCTTGAAAAACATGTGAATGTAAGGCTCGGAGAGGGGAGCAAGTATGTCTACTTCATAACCGACCCGGACTGCCCCTTCTGCAAGAGAAGCAACCCAGTAGTAGAAGAGTGGGCGAAGAAAAACAACGTTCAGGTAAGGCTTATCTTCTTCCCACTTCCCATACATCCAGAAGCTTTTGGCAAGGCTGTGGCGGTCATATGCGATAAAAAGGGCTTTAAGGAATATGCGGAGGGATACACTTCTCAGAACCAGTGTGAAGAGGGTAAAAAGGCAGTTCAGTCAAACCTTGAGCTTATGAACAAACTTGGAATAGGTGGAACGCCCACCTTCATAGGTATGAACGGTAAGATGCACTCAGGACTGCCCACAGAGGAAGACCTAAACAAGCTGGTGAATTAGTGAACTTTCTGGCAGGAGGATATTACATACCCTTTTGACTCCCTGTAAATAGGGGAAAGGAGGTGGGCTATGGCTGTCTTAGCCATCATATTAGTATCTCTTTCCTTGTTGTTTGCAAGAACCTATGGGCAGGAAGGCGGGCCTATACCACAAAAGGAAGGAGGCGGTGTTAAGGTGGGTCCTTCCATAATAATCCCTTTCATGCTGATACCAGCTATCATAAAAAAGCTCACTGAAAAAGGTGAGCTTCCTACATATCCCGTCCTTGACAAAAAGCCACTAAACATATCTCAGAGCGGAAATACCTATACGGTGGACTGGGTCATTTACTATGCAAACAATACCAATAGCACACAGAATGGTATTACAATAACAGAAGGTCCATTAAACACCATAGTGCCAGGCTCCCTTCAACAGCCTTCTGGCTGGTCTGGTTCCTTGAACTCTACAAATACGGTGGCAACATGGACAGGTAATGCGCCCCCAGTGAACGGCTACATGAGTGCAAACGTCAACACAGGCATGGCTTCCTCTTTCAATGTAACAGGTGGGGGAGATGGCTACAGAGCTTTCCCCTACAGGCATATGGCTTCGGGTGGAAAGCTAAGAATATACTTCATTAATCATCATGAGCCCATGTTCAACAATACAAGCACAGGACAGATTTTTAAATGCGTAGACACTTTAACCGGTAATTACTGTTCTGGGTTTCCTAAAAACCTCCCAAAGGGTGATGGCTCTGGAAAGTTCTCCTCATCGGGTATGTATGATGAAGAGTATTACATTGATAGTTCAGGCAGACTTTATTATGCGGTTACCGCCAATGATAAGGAATTTGGTCTTGGATGTTACAATCTTGAAACAGACACAGAGTGTGGTTTTTACAAGCTTGGTGTTAACCCAACCAAGACATGGTCTTACGTAAAGGGTCCGTGGAAGGTGGGAAATGAGTTATACATGGTAGGTGGTGACAGGAAGCTTTACTGCCTTGATGCCACTAACCCTGCAAACTTCTGCATGGGATTAAGTGGTTATTACACAGGCTTTAGCTTTCCAGCCGGTGCTTTTCTTGACCCTAATACGGCAGGCACAACAATGTCACCAAACATGAGCTTTGGTCCCGGTGTATTTGGAGAAGTTGTTGGTAGCAGGATTTATTTTATTACCGACAGCCACGCAAATGCAATACCAAAAACATTGAGGTCTTTTTGCTTTGATACTGTTACAAAATCACCCTGCGCTGGCTGGACAGTATCCTCACAGACTCATGGCACCCCAATGACATATCCGAGGGTATGGTCTTCCTTTATATACTACAACAATGCAATGAACCCAGTGCACATCTGCGCAAGGCTCAACGGTCTTTCCCAGTACTGCTTCAGCCTATCCAGCGGTCTTCCTTCATCACCGCCGGTAGTTTTCTCTGGGCTGTCTCTAAACACTGGTTTCGGCTCAGAGATTACAATGGGTTCAAGGAGCTATTTTCCAGATTTCATGTATCAAGCAATGAGCTCTAACCCTGGTAGAGTTCTGTGCTGGGACTGGTCAACGGGCGCGCCCTGTGCTCCCACCTGGGAATACAAAAGCTGGACACATCCTACAAAGGGTAATCCGAGAGACTACACAGTTAACGTGGACGATAAAGGGTGTATATGGGTGGTTGGTGATAATGCTCCTGCCATGTGGTATTTTGACCCAGCAAAACCACCTGACAGGAACGGTCATGCAGGTAAATGCGAATCAAGAGAGGGAAAGTTTGAACAAACCTTTCAGCCATGGCAATACTGCTCTGGACCAAAGCCCTTCTTATGGCTCAGGGTAGACGTAGCCAATGCCAGTCTTTCCGACTTCAGTAAACTTGAGATTAGAATTAAGGACAGCTCTAACAACACTATTTTTGTATACGACTGCCTAACAAACAGCAGCCTTTCTGCAAACCTCTCAGGTATATCAGCTCAGACCAGTGGACAGCCGCTGAATGTAGAAGTGTTTTATGCTCTATCCTCTGGCGTTAATCTTCAAAGCTTTGAAATAAGAGCTTATTATCATGCATCACCTCTGGAGTTCTGTCTTAAAAGTAGACATGATTGTCTCCAAGATGCTATAAAGAACCCTGTAAACGTGTCAGGGCAACAGGTAAGCCTGCAACCGAAGGTAGAGGTGGAACTTACCAAGCCAGAGGAGTGTCCTGTACTGGGAGAGGGTGCTGGAAGTAATGGGCCTGGTGGTGGAACTGGCGGAAGCGGTCCTTCCAGTGGTGCAGGAGGAACAGTTGGTCAGACAGGAGGAGGTTCGGGCAGTTCCAGCACAGGGGCAGGACCCGGAATACTTCTTACCCCATCACCTCTTCCTTCAACAGGCAGTTCTGGAGCCAGTGGAGCAATTGTGCATCCTCCAACTGCTGGCGGCGCTCAAGTAGTAGAAAAAGATGGTCAGCTTCAAATCCTTCCCGAAGCAAAACAGAGATGTTACTGGAGACCAAAGCAGAAACATTTAGAGGCAACTCAAAAGCCTCCAACAAAACCCGCAGTTTCAAAAAAGGCCTCTGTTCAGGCACAGAAGCCCAAGAAGGATGCAGGCAAACCAGTGGCACAGAAGCCAAAGAAAAAGCCAGCAAAGGCAAAAGTGGCCACACCTCAACAGGATATGGAGTATGTGTGTGAACCGGAAAAGTAACTCAAAAAATTAAGCACATCCTGTTAAATTTAAAATTTAAGACCTCTCATGGACTGGGTAAGGCGGGAACTCAGCAGGATAAAGGAAGAGAAGCTCTTCAGATATAGGTTTCTGAAGGAGGGTCTTATAGACTTCTGTTCCAACGACTATCTCGCACTGAAAGACCATCCGGAGGTGGTTGAAGAGGCGATAAAGGTTCTGAAAGAGTATGGTCTTGGTTCTGGAGCATCTGCACTCGTATCTGGCTATACAAAACATCACAGGGAGCTGGAGGAGAAGCTGGCGGAGTTCAAGGGAACACCGTGCTGTGTGCTTTTTGGCTCAGGATACCTTGCCAACTTAGGCACTATTCCGTCCCTTGCAGGTGAAGGAGACCTTATACTGAGCGATGAGCTAAACCATGCCAGCATAATAGACGCCTGCAGGCTTTCAAAGGCTAAGGTATCTGTGTTCCGTCACAGGGACTACGGGCATCTTGGGGAGCTTCTCGCAGAGCTCAGAAAAAGTCATAGAAGATGTATTATAGTGACGGACACGGTTTTCAGCATGGACGGAGATGTTGCGGACATTAGAGAGCTCAAAAGACTTTCGGAGAGCTTTGACTGTATGCTTTATCTTGACGAAGCCCATGCGACAGGCGTGCTTGGTGCCACTGGGAGGGGTGGACTTGAAGAATACGGGGAGAAGTGGGAAGAATACATGGTAATCATGGGAACTCTCTCAAAGGCGATAGGTTCTTATGGAGCCTTTGTGTGCGGTTCTGTAGTGCTGTGTGAGTATCTTGTAAACAGGGCGAGGAGTCTTATATTTTCCACATCCCTGCCCCCAGCGGTATGTGCAGGTGCGGGCAAAGCTCTTGAAATAATCCAGAGAGAACCATGGAGGGTAGAGAGGCTAAAGGAATTAAGCAGAAGAATCTACTTCAGGCTCTCTTCTTTGGGCTTTGAAGTGCCATTTTATGGAACCCCTATCCTACCCATAATGGTGTATGAAGAGGGTAAGGCACTCAGCCTGAGGGACAGACTACTTGAACATGGGATACTTATTCAGGCCATAAGGTATCCAACAGTTCCGAGGGGAAAGGCGAGACTAAGGCTTACTACAAGCCTCAGATACACAGAAGAAGACCTTGAAAGACTTTTCAGAGCTTTTGAAAGCCTTTAACCCCCTCCCACCCCTTCAGTCCCTCCCACGCCCATCTTGTAAATTACCTTACCAGGTTTATTGTATCATCAAGCACTGCATTGGAAGAAGTTATCACCCTTGTGTTTGCCTGATAGGCCCTCTGGGCGGATATGAGATTTATGAATTCTGCGGCTATATCCACGTTGGACATCTCTAACATGCCAGACCTCACCTTCTCCGCACCACCAGGTGTCATTATGGTGGGCGTGGATATGGAGGTATACAGGTTTGAGCCTTTCTTTGTAAGCTCTTCAGGGTCAGAAAAAACAGCCACAGCAACCCTGTAAAGAGGCAGGGATTTACCGTTGGAATAAACACCCACGACGGCACCATCTTCAGAGAGAACGTACACATCCACAAGGTCCCCTTTTGCATAGCCGTTCTGGTCTGCTGTGACAAGAAAGTCTGCAGAATACTGGGTTACGTATGAATTGGGAATTGGGTCTCCATTATTCACTGTCACAGACTGAAGGGACTCACCTACGTATATTCTCCAGTCAGTGTTTGCAGGAAAGGTGCCACCGCTGGGCGTGGTTGCAGGCACGGTGAGACCACCCGGGTCAAGGTAGTAGTAGAAACTTTTTCCATCGGGAGACGGTTCCCTTGTGACCACCGTTCCATCGTAGATTAACTTACCAGAGGCATCAAACTGAACACCCGTCCAGTCACCAGAGAGTTCGTAGCCAGGATTGTTGGGGTCAATGTCCGCTCTCAGGTATATGTCCCATGTATTTGTCCCGCTCTTTCTGAAAAAGAGGTCAGCCTGATAGGGTGTGCCAAGGCTGTCGTATATGGTTATGGTGTATTTGTAGTTGTAGCTTGCCGGGTCGTTGGGGTCAAAGGTGGCAGCAGGAACTCCAGCGTCTGCGTTCAGGTTGGTGGGACCAAGGAACTTTATCTGACCAGTTGCCTTGGGAGGAAGCTGAGGTATCACATGAATATCCTCAAGCCCTGTTCCTACGGTTCTGCCCCTCTCATCAACTCTGAAGCCCTGCAGTTTAAGACCGCCTGAGTTTACCATGTATCCATCCCTGCTGAGCCTGAACTGACCATCCCTCGTATAGTAATTAGTTCCGGAGATGGGGTCTTTTATTATGAAAAGCCCTCTGCCCTGTATGGCAAGGTCTGTGTTTATGCCCGTCTGTTTAAAGTTGCCTATGGTCCAGAGCTTTTGCGTGCTGTCAACCAGAACACCTGCTCCGTAGGTGGTTGATTTTACCGTGTTGGTTACAGTGTTGAGTCCTATGGTAACGGAGGATATCACATCCTGAAAGATGGGCCTGCTTCCCTTGAAGCCTATGGTATTTACGTTTGCCATGTTGTCGGCGGTTATGTCCATCCATGTCCTGTAGGCGTTCATTCCTGTTACTGCGTTGAAAAAGCTCCTCATCATGGTCACATCCCTCCTGCATATATTAGTCTTGAAGGAGATACAAGCTCGCCATTTTCAAGCTCAAAAAGGAGCTCACCCCCAGAAACACTGACAGACTTCACTCTACCCATAATGCCAAGGCTGACCCCTTCAAGGGGTAGACCATTCTTATAAAGCTTTATGCCGAACTGACCCTTTGGCAGTCCGCTTAGGTCAAGAGGGTTCAGTCCCTTTTTTATGTCTATCTGAAGCTCCTTTACCACCTCATCCCCATCCATAACTTTCATGGTAATTCCTTTCATTTCCTCAGAGGACAGAAGATAATACTGACCGCCCTTCAGAGTGTCTACCCTGTCAGTGGAGAAGACAAACTCTTTACCTATCAAGTTGAGGCCTGAAAGAAGGGTTATCTGGTTGAACCATCCCTTAAGACCCTCCATAAAACTCCTCATGTCGTTCATGTATTTGACCTGATTGAGCCTTGTCATGTCTTCAAGCATCTTTGAAAGGTCCTGAGGCTGGAAAGGGTCCTGATATTTGAGGGTTTCCATGTATATTTTCAGGAAATCATCGGAAGAAAGATTATCAACGCCCTGAGTGTAGTTTTTGGGCAGAACTTTTGGTTCTGGGGGCTTTATATGGTAGGGGTCTGTAGCTCTAAACTCCGCCACCTTTCTTCCCTCCCTTGTGTTTTTCATACTCCTCCGCCAGTATCTGGGCAAAGGTTTTCTGCTGGGTATGCTGTGATTGAAGGCTACCTTTGAGGTCGTAGACCCTCTGTTCCTTCCTTATTATGAGCTGGTCGTCCTTAACTTCAATCCTTACCAGGTCCCCTTCCTTTAGACCCAGCCTCTTTCTCACATCGCTGGGCAATGCCAGCAGACCTCTTGCCATTATTTTGGCTACCTCGTCCATGGGTATGATTATATACCTCAATTAGAAAATGTCAAGAGGTTTGATATTTTTTACTGTCAAACAGTAATGAACCGTCAAGAAACCCAGAGAATAGACCTGCAGAAAATGTTGTATAATTCTCTGTTCAATGAGCCTTCAGCCCACAGGAATACCTCTTACGGTAAAGGAATTTGACAGACAGAAGGTAGGCTTCTGTGCAGGCTGTGGATGCGGCTGCGGATACATACTTTACGAAAGAGAAGGCAAAATCGTAGACCTTTACGGCCACCCAGCAGACCCGAGAGGAATGGGAAGTCTCTGCACCAAGGGAATAACATACATACAGGAAATACCCGGCAATCAAATGAGGTTAAGGGGGATATTCATGAAAAAAGAGGAGGAGTTTACCCCTATTGAATATACCCAGGCTCTTGAAATTCTCAAAGAAAAACTTCTGAAAGGTAAAACTGCCTTTCTGCTTGGAAGGCAGACAGGGCTTGAGGAATATATTCTGGCAAAGAAAGTTTCAGAAGATGTTTTTGTTGATGCACCTGTTGTGGACTTTATGCCTTCCACTCTTGAGCCCACCCAGTGGAAGAAGGTAAGGTTCATACTATCTGTTGACGCTGAGCCAGTTTTCTCAGAAGTGATGGCAACGCGCTGGCTTGTGGATGCTGTGGAGGGTGGAGCATACATTTTCTGCCTCTCCAGCAGATATGAAACCCTGTGCGCAAAGGCAAGGGAAAGGCTCCTTGTGAAGCCAGATATTATGATGCAGTTCCTGCAGTCCCTTCTCAGTCCAGAGAAGGGTGATGAGAAAGTGGAATTTGTGAAAAAAAGCCTGTTTCTTATGAGGGGTTCTCTGGTTCTTGTAGGGGCACATCTTCTCAATTCTCCCTTCAGAAAAGTTCTTCTTAACTTACTTTCAGGGCTTAGACGCAAGTTTGGCGTGCATTACAGCTTTGTGGGAGATGTGATGCCCTTCCCGGCAAAATCCCTTGAGGAGTTTTTTGAAAGGTTTGAAGAATTTGAAAACCTGCTTGTGATAGGAAATCTCTTCAGATACTTAAAGGAAGAGCATCTGAAGGCACTTCATAAGAAGTTTGTGGTAAGCTTCCAGGTTTTTCCCAACATAACAGCTAACTACTCAGACCTGCTCTTTGCAATGAAGCTCTTTCATGAGAGAGAATTTGTAAACTACAGGCATGGCTTTGGATACCTTGTATATTCGCCCAGGACACTCCAGCAGGAAGGGGTTTACGCCCCCTACAGTGTGCTTGAAGATATTTTTGAAACAGGCGTAAGCCCTGAAAACTTCCTCAGAGAATACGGCGTTGATTACCAAAAACTCATGGCAGAAGGTGAAGCAGCTCTTAAGATGGAGGAAATAAGCACCATAGAGACCGAAGGTCAACAGATACAGAAGGGAGATGTTTTCCTCTACACGGACAGCACCCTTGTGGAAGACATGGGGCACTGGAATCCATGGACTCATGAGATGGAAAGGCTCCAGAGGGCTTATGTAAACCCCCATACGGCAAAAAGGCTGGGTGTGCGCGAAAACATAGAGATTGGGGGTGTCAGCTTTGAACTACTAACTACAGAAAACGTGGCAGAGGGCGTGATTTTTGTCCCTTCTGAATATGAGGAGTTTCAGCCCTTTGACCCGGGTCACAGGGTGGGGGCCTTTTTGAAAAGACCCTTCTACAGGTATGAGGTCCTCCCATGATGGTAGGATTGTGCGAGGACCCTGTTGAGTTTGAAGGCTTTCTGGTAAGGACCATAGGTCTGAAGGACCTTGAAGGATACAGATTCAGGAGATGGGCTGGCGGAGTTGATTTTTTCCTCAGGAGTGAGGAAGAGCTAAAGCTTTTTATGGAAAAATACGGGGACTTTGTCTACGCCCTTGGAAAAGAGAGCATGGAAGAAGTTGTGGGAAGACTCCTAAGAGAAAAAGGGTTGAAGCTTGCCACAGCAGAAAGCTGCACCGGAGGACTTCTCTCTGCAAGAATCGTAAACGTTGCAGGCTCTTCCCATTACTTTG
Organism: Aquificaceae bacterium; assembly: GCA_037481935.1. Taxonomy (NCBI): domain Bacteria; kingdom Pseudomonadati; phylum Aquificota; class Aquificia; order Aquificales; family Aquificaceae; species Aquificaceae bacterium. Next base: position 94,602 of record JBBFKQ010000003.1, read on the forward strand.
TGGGTGGTTTTGTGGTTTATGCCAACGAACTGAAGACAAAGCTGCTTGGAGTTGAAGAAGGCTCTATAAAAAGGCATGGCGCCGTATCGGAGGAGGTTTGTAGACAGATGGCAGTAGGTGCCCTTGAGGAAACCGATGCAGACGTGGCTCTTGCCATAACGGGCATATCTGGACCGGGGGGTGGCACGGCGGATAAGCCTGTGGGACTCACCTTTATAGCTCTTGCCACAGACAGGGAGGTTGTAGTCAAAAAGTTTGTCTTTGAAGCCGGAAGGAATGAGAACCGTCTCATGGCTACCCAGTGGGCCCTTGAGGTGCTGAGGCAATATCTTCTAAAGGGGGTTTAAGATGGCAAAGGTGCATTCTACAGCCATAGTAAAGGGAGAGGTAGAGCTGGGAGCAGATGTGGAGGTGGGTCCCTACACCATAATAGAAGGTAAAATAATAATAGGTGAGGGCACAAGGATAGGTGCAAGGGTCTCCATAAGGGGGAAGGTCTCTATAGGCTCAGGTTGCAGGATTTATGACGGAGCAATCATTGGGGAAGAGCCACAACATCTGAGGTATGCTGGGGAAGAGAGCGAGGTGGTTGTGGGAAACAATGTGATAATAAGAGAATACGCAACAATTCACAGAGGGACGGCCATAGACAAGATGAAAACGCTCATTGAAGACGATGTTATGCTCATGGCTTATGCCCACGTAGCCCATGACTGTATCGTCCGCAGGGGTGTTATAATGGCAAACTGTGCCACTCTGGGGGGTCATGCGGAGGTGGGAGAGTATGCCTTCATAGGGGGGCTTTCTGCCGTTCACCAGTGGGCAAGGGTTGGAGCCTATGCTATGGTTGGCGGGCTCTCTGGTGTATCCCTTGATGTCCCACCCTTTACAAGAGCCTCGGGCCAGCACGCCCATCTGTATGGTATAAACACGGTTGGGCTTGAAAGAAGGGGGTTTCCAAAGGATGTAATCACCGCCCTCAAAAGGGCATACAGAATTCTCTTCAGAAGCGGTATGCTCAAAGGGGAGGCAGTGGAGTTAATCCTCAAGGAGTATGGCGAGTATGAGGAGGTAAGAAGGCTGGCGGAGTTCATAAGAACTTCGAAGAGGGGCACAGCAAGAGACGCCGGAAGGGGGTAAAATATTTCTCATGCGAGCCCTTGTTCTTTCAGCAGGTCTTGGAACGCGTTTTAAAAGCGAAAAGCCAAAGGTCATGCATACCATACTTGGAAAGCCCATGCTCTGGTATGTGCTGAAGACCCTGAAAGAGCTCAATCTTTCAGAGATTGCTCTTGTGGTAGGATACAGAGCTGAGGACATAAAGTCATACTTTGGAGATGCTTACAGATACTTTTATCAGTCAAATCCAAAGGGAGGCACGGGAGATGCAGTGCTTTCTGGAATAGACTTCTGGAGAGATTATGAAGGCTATCTTCTTGTAATAAACGGTGATGCCCCGCTTATAAGACCACAGACTCTTAAGAACATGCAGAGATATATACACATGGTGGAGGAATACGAGGGCATAAAGTTAAGTGCCCTTCTGCTCTCCGCACAGCTTCCAGACCCAACAGGCTATGGCAGGGTGGTAAAGGACCAGCAAGGAAGTGTGATAAGGGTGGTAGAGGAAAAGGATGCCAGTTTTGAAGAGAAGCTCATAAGAGAGATAAACGGAGGGGTCTACATATTTTACTGCCCACATCTTCTTGAAACCCTTTTCAGGGTGAGTCCCAGCCCTGCAACTGGTGAGGTATATCTGACAGAGGTTTTTAATCTCATGCACCAGCAGGGATATGTGGTAAGGAGCTTTATGGCAGAGGACCCCGCTGAGGCAATGGGGGTTAACAACAGATGGGAGCTGGCAATAGCGGAGAATGTGATAAGGCTTAGAATACTTCAGGGGTGGGCAGAAAAGGGCAATACGCTCCATCAGCCCGAGAGCCTCTGGATTGAGCCTGATGTGGTGCTGGAGGGAGAAGTGGAAATACACCCGGATGTTATGCTCAGGGGGAACACGAGACTTGGCAGGGGTGTTGTGGTGGGGAAAGGGAGCTTGCTTGAGAACTCTGTGGTGGAAGAGAATGCAGTAATAGAAGCCTATTCTATAATCAGGAGTTCACACATAAAATCGGGGGCCCTTGTGGGGCCCTTTGCCCACATCAGGGAAAACAGCCTTATAGGGAAAGAGAGCCACATTGGAAACTTTGTGGAAGTTAAAAAATCCTTTGTTGGGGAGAGGGTAAGGGCAAAGCACCTTGCCTACATAGGCGACGCAACCCTTGAAGAGGATGTGAACGTGGGAGCGGGGGTTGTCTTTGCCAACTTTGACGGAAAGAAGAAGCATCCCAGCTATGTGAGCGCGGGGGCCTTCATAGGCAGCAACTCTCTTATAATCGCGCCTGTTAGGATAGGGAGCTACTCCTTCGTGGCTGGAGGTTCTATAATAAGCAGGGATGTGCCCGACAATGACCTTGCCATAAGCAGACCAAGGCTCAGGATTCTCAAGGGTAAGGGCAGAGAAAAACTTGTTGACTGATAGTTGAGAAGATGCTATAATAATAAGCTTTAGAGCCGGTAGCTCAGTAGGCAGAGCAACGGACTTTTAATCCGTGGGTCGCGGGTTCGACTCCCGCCCGGCTCATACTGCAAGCCTTTCCAGCTCCCTTCTCTTTATTATCTCAATGTATCCCCGTTCTGCGTTTATTATACCCTGCTTTTTCCACTTGCTCATGACCCTTATGGTGGTCTCCACAGTTGTTCCTGTCATCTCCGCTATGTCAAGCCTTGTAAGAGGTGCGTCTATTACGATAACATCCTCGTATTTCTTGCCTATTCTGTCCGCTATCTCAAGGAGGACTCTTGCAATCCTCTCTTCTACCTTACCTCCTGCTATGCTCTTGAGGGTCTCGTAGCTGTGAAGAAGGGTGGCAGTAGCCTCACAGGTCATCTTTATGGCAATGGCCGGATGTTTTATGGAGAGGTTTATAAAGTCCTTGTTGGAAATGTAAAGAGTTTTGCTCTCCACCATTGCCTTGGCAGTGTATGTGTTTCTGGGCACCTTTTTCCCCCACTCAATCCAGCCAAATATATCTCCAGGATACACAAGCCTCACTATAACAATCCTTGCGTCATGGGTCTCCTTCAGGAGCTTTATAAGACCATCTATGAGGATATAAACACCAGGCTCCGCCTCTTCTTCAAAGAAAAGGTATTCGTTTCTTCTGAAGTCCCTTACCTGCATGTATTTCAGAGCATCCCTGAGTTCATCCTCTGACAGGTCTTCAAAGATGTGAACCTTTCTGAGCATTTCCAGCTTTAGGTCCTGAGCCTGCCCTTCTCTAAAAGCCTCTTTTGCCATCCCTTACCTCCTATGGTTACTTGTGGTTCAAATACTACATAATCGGTGTGAAAGGAAACTCTGTTTGTTCCTCCAAAGGTGTGGTTGTCACCTATGGCTATATGCACCGTGCCCAGAATCTTTTCAGCTTCTAGCACATTGTCTGGCCTTCTTGCGCCAGGATTTGTCCCAACACCAAACTCTGCAATTATACGAGCGTTATCGTAGGTTTTGAAAACTTCCTCAAGGTAATATCTGTATGGCTCAAAGCCTTCAATCTCTTCCACACAGCCATTTCTGAACTTTAGTGTGATGGGTCTTTCAAGCCTCCTGTCAGGACCGTAGGTTATGGTTAGCCTTCCAAAGGCTGAGTTTTCAATGGGTGCAACAAAGGCCTCACCGGCAGGCAGGTTTCCATACTGACCTTTGAGGTGGAAAAGCCCAGTATCCGCTATCGCCCTTCTTTCCTTTACAGAGAATTCCATGTCCGTCCCTTCACCTTCCACATGGACCCACTCCGCCTCTGAGAGCATGTCCGCCACATCAATGCTCAGACTGGCCACATAATTCCAGTCAACCTGCATTGGACCTGTGAACATATGCGGTTCAAAGAGGGGCATGCTTGCGTATCTACAGCCAAAGCCTTCTGTGAGAGCTTTTCTGAAAAAGGTATGGGTAGTTGAATAGTAGGGGAAGGCAACCACCACATGGGGCACATCCTCTGAATAGGTCCTGAGTATGTGCATAACCTCGGGTTCTGAGTATTCTTCCTTTAGAAGAACTCTTTCAAGAAGACGGTTTTTTTTGAGCTCCTCCACCGCTCTCTCTCCAAAGGCAAGCCTCCAGACCTCCTCAGGCGGTTCCTTACCATGACCTTTCAGGGAAGGATAGACGAAGTGTTTTACCCTTCTGGTTAAACCCTCTGCCACGCTGACAAATTCATCCATAAGCTCCACAAGGTAGTCTTTCTCTGTATCCGTAAGAAGAAGAAGCGATTCCTCTTCCCTCAGGTTCATATTCACCCTGTAAAGCCTGTAAATATACTCCTCGTGCATGGCTCTAAATCATAAATTTATTTCAATTTATCTCATGGCAAGGGAAGTCTTAAACCGCCAAGCAGGTATTTGAGGTCGTTGTCGGTAAACATAAGGCCAGCCCCACCAAAAACACCTCTTAGCTTTGAATTTAGTAGGTCATCACCCCCAAACCTTACATACAGCGGGCCGCTTACCCTGTAGTTTACACCCACCTGAAGGTTGGGTTTCAGGTCCTTGTCCTGAGGTCTGTCTTTTCTTCCAAAGTCCCACAGGTCTGAGGTAAAGGTGAGCCTTTCTGAATACACAAGGTCGGCACCTATACCACCAGTGGACTCCTTCAGACCACCCCTGAGAACCAGCTCCCTGCCGAAGAGAGGAAATATCCTTGCATATTGAAGTGTAACCTCTGGCTTGAACTCCTTTTTTACTATCCACTGATTGGGAAGTATTTCCTCCTTGTAAACCCTGCCCCTTGAGTCTCCCACCACTTCTAAAAGGTAATACTTCTCATTGTCTGGCTGTAGCTTTAAAGTCAGAACACCCTTAGAATCGCCGCCCCTGTATAGCTCGCCCCTGAAGCCAATGTGGAGGTTTGTCCTTTCCGCCACTTCACCAGTTTTCCCAAGAACTCTTACTCCAGAGGTTACGTTTCTGTAAAGCTCCTCGTCTTTTATGAGCTTTCCAAGTGTTCCCTCACCCCTTTCTATATGAGCTATAATGCGGTTTAGCCTTTCGGAGCTCTCTCTGAGAGATGCTGTAAGCTCGGAGAGGTTGGAAGTGGTGCTCCTTATGTCCTGCCTGTTTTCCACCACAAGGGCGTTCAGGTTCTTTGAAAGCTCGTTCATATTCCTTGAGAGCTCTGGAAGTGTGATCTTTAGGTCGTCGCTTAGCCTTCTGAGGTTTGCCACTGTTTCCCTTATGTCCTGCCTGTTCTCACTGGCTATGGCATCAAGATTCCTTGCAAGCCTGTCAATGCTCTCTATGGTCTGTGGGAGCGTTCTGTTAAGGTTGTAGGCAAGGGAGTTTATGTTTTGTATGGCTCCCCTCAGAGCCTCCCTGTTTTCAAGGGCTATCAGATTGAGGTTATGGGTGAGCACCTCCAGGTTCTGAACCACCTTCCTTATATCCTCTCTGTTTTCTGAGAGTATAAGCTGGAAGTTTTCCACCATAAGCTTCAGAGCCTCGGAGGCGTCTGTCATCTGCTTTATAAGAAGGTCCGTATCCGCATAGCCAAGGGTTCTGCTTATAACCTGACCCTCCTGAAGCACACCTGCCTGCGGATTTCCCGGGTATATGTTCAGGTATTTGTCTCCCATGAGACCCAGCGTTCCTATCTCCGCCTGAGCATCCCTGTAGATAGGGATGTCTTTCTGAAGCTCAAAAACCACCTCCACCTTACCCTCTCTGAGAGCCACAGACCTGACCTTTCCGCTCTTTATACCCGCCACCCTTACCTCTGCACCCACGCTCAGCCCCGCCACGTTGTCAAAGTAGACTCTGTAGGTCTTTACCGCAGGCCTGAAAAAGGGCACCTCTCCAAAGGTAAGTATAAGAAAGGCAAAGCCAAGGGAAAATACGAGGACCAGAAAACCCACCTTGGCTTCGCTGGAAATCTTCATGCTTAAATTATAGCCTCAGGCCACAAGAGAATGCCAGAGAATTATGCCATCCCGATAGCCAAGTAAATCCTCACAGGCCCTTTCTGGATGGGGCATGAGACCAAAGACATTTCCCTCTCTGTTGCACACCCCTGCAATATTACCCACAGAACCGTTAGGGTTTGACTCCGGGGATACGTTCCCATTCTCATCACAGTATCTGAGCACAATCTGACCCCTCTCTTCCATCCTGCTCAGCTCTTCTTCAGGCACATAGTATCTACCCTCTCCATGGGCAATGGGTAGCCTTATGACCTCATCCTTTTCAAAGCTTCTGGTAAAGGGCAGAGAGTTGTTCTCAACCCTGAGATAGACATCCCTGCACACAAACCTCATGTTCTCGTTCTTTAGCAGGGCTCCCGGCAGGAGGTGAAGCTCCGTGAGTATCTGAAAGCCATTGCATATACCCAGCACAAGGCCACCCTTCTGTGCAAACTCTACCACCGCATTCCCAAGGGGTGTCTTGCTGGCAAGCACACCGGCCCTCAGATAATCACCAAAGGAAAAGCCACCTGGAAGCACCACACAGTCAAAGCCCTCCAAATGCCCCGTGTTGTGGTCAACAAAACTCACTTCACACCCCAGAAGGTCTCTTATCACATAGAAAGTATCGTAGTCGCAGTTGGAGCCCGGGAACACACATACAGCAAATTTCATTCTATAACATACTCCTCTACAAGGGGGTTTACAAGATATTTTTCAACAAGTGTTTTTATATCCGTTCCTTCTCCAACCTCAAGCTCCACAACCTTTCCCACCTTTACATCTTTTACATCAAAGCCACCATCAAGGAGCATCTCCTTCACTGCCCTGCCCTCAGGGTCAAGGAGCCCTCTCTTGGGAAGTATAAGAACTCTTACCTTCATCGCCTGTGTATTATATCATTTTAACATGCTCAAAATAGGTATAACCATAGGTGACCCTGCAGGTGTGGGACCAGAGCTGATAGTCAGGCTCTCAAGATACTTTGACCCTGAAAAGGCCTACGTCATATACGGAGAGAAAAAGATAATAGAAGCGGTTCAGATAGAGCTTGGTGTAGACCTTGAGCTGAGGGAAGTGTTCACAGTGGATGAGGTAAAAGAGCCCGGCGTATACATAGCAGACCTGAACATAAGCGAGACGGACAGACCCCTGCCTTCCCTCACCTCCGGCAAAGTGGCGGTTGCCTACCTGGGAAGGGCTGTGGTGGATGCAGTCTATGGAAAGGTGCATGGGCTATTAACTATGCCCATAAACAAATTCTGGGCAAGGCTTGCTGGCTTTTCCTACGAGGGGCAGACGGAGTTTCTTGCTCAGGCCTGCAATGTGAGGGAATACGCCATGTTCATGCACTCAGAAAAGCTAAAAGTAGTGCCTTTTACCACACATATACCCCTGAGGGATGTGCCAGAAAGGGTAAGAAGGGATGAGATAGTCAGAAAGGTAAAACTCATAAGCAGGGAGTTCAGGAGGCTTTTTGAAATTGAGCCTTCCATCGGTGTTCTTGGACTTAACCCTCATGCAGGAGATATGGGAGCCATAGGTGAGGAAGACATGAGGGAAATAGCCCCTGCGGTGGAAGTCCTGAAGGAGGAGGGCTACAAAGTTGACGGACCCCTTTCCCCAGACAGCGCCTTTTTAAACCCCAGCTACGACCTATACCTCTGCATGTATCACGACCAGGGTCTTATACCCTTCAAACTGCTTGCTTTCAGAGAAGGTGTTAACCTTACCCTTGGGCTGCCCTTTGTGCGAACCTCCCCGGACCATGGCGTTGCTTACGATATAGCCTGGAAGGGCATAGCGGACGAGGGTCCATCTCTTAGTGCTCTCAGGCTGTGTGAAAAGCTTGCAGGGAAAACATGTCAATAAAAAGGAGGGTGGCACTCAGCCTCATCGTCTCTCTTGCCATAACCCTCTCTGTCGCCTTTGTCCTTCTATACTTTATATCTTCTCAGATTCTTGAAAGAAGGATTGAAGAAACTTACAGGCTTATTTATGATAACTACAGAGAGCTTTTAAAGAGAGAGGAGAAAAACCTCAAAATTCTCGCTGGCTACACGCCACTTCCTTCCACTTACTACTACAAAGAAAAAATCTCAGAAACAAAATGTGAGGAAGTATCATACTACTCTGTAACTTCTGCAGGACCCTACTATGGTATAAACAGGCAGTATTCTGAGGGCTGTTTCTTTGTAGGTATAAACCTTGAGGAAATACTCAGATTTATGGAAAGCATGATGGGTGTGGACTGGGTGGTATACTACGATAGAGAGTTTGTCCCTGACTTTGCAAGGGGAGATCTTGACGCCTTTATGAAGGATAAGGTGGTTATCGGCGATGTGGTTATAGACAGGTTTTCCAGACAGGATGTGCTTACCTTACCCCTCAACGTCAAGGGCTACGTGCTGTATGGTGGTTTACTTGAAAAGAATCTGCTTATGGAAATCCCCCTTACCAGTATGAAAGGTTTGCCTGTGGGCAGAATAATTCTTATAAAGGATGTTTCCGGGCTCTACAGGGAAGCCTACATGGTTTTTCTTGTGCTTGCCATCTACTCAGCCTTCATGGCGTCCTTTTTAGCCCTTATGCTCTTCAGGGTTGTTTCAGGGGTTGTAAACAGGATAGCTTTTCTGAAAAACATAACAGCAAGAATAGAGAAGAAGGACTTTTCTGTAGTGCACCTTCTTGAGAACTCAGAGGAGAAATTGAGAGATGAAGTCTATGAACTAAAGCATAGCATACACAACATGGCTCTGAGCCTGAAATCTGCCTTTGAGGAGCTCCAAGAAAAGAAGTCTGAACTTGAACAACTTGCATACTACGACCCACTCACCGGGCTTCCCAACAGAAGATTTTTCTTTGACCACGCAAGCCTGATTCTTGAGAGTTCAAAAAGATACGGAAATCCCCTTAGCCTTCTGGTCATGGACATAGACCACTTTAAGAAGATAAACGACACCTACGGTCACGAAGCCGGCGACCTTGTATTGAAAAGTTTTGCGGATATTGTGAGAAAGAGCATAAGACAGTCAGACCTGCCAGCAAGGCTTGGGGGAGAAGAGTTTGTTCTTCTAATGACCAACACAAACCTCCAGCAGGGCAAGGTTGTTGCAGAGAGGATAAGGGTCAGTTTCCAGAACAGTCTTATAGTTTATGAAGAAAGGGAGATAAGGGCAACACTTAGCGGCGGTCTTGCCAGCTTTGCTCCAGGCATTGAAAGCATTGACGACCTTATAAGAATGGCAGATGAGGCCCTTTACAGGGCAAAGGAGTTAGGGAGGAACAGAATAGAGGTTTATAAGCCTTAAAATATGGGAACATCAAGGGCTGGATTGGATAGAGACCTCAACATGCCAAGCCTTATTGCCCTGATTACCTCCTCTTCCAGCTTCCTTTCTCTGAACCTTATGAAGTGATGGAAGAGAACACCACTTGCCTCAAGACCAAGCCCCCTGTCAAGGAGTAGCTTCTCAGACCAGCTCTTTATCTTTTGAGAGTTTAAGAACCTGTTTCTGAGGTTCAGCTCTCTTTTCTTCTCAAGCCCTACAAACTGGTATCCACACACGCTTCCATCTTTCATAAAAACCTTTACCAGCTTCCCCTCCCATTCAAAGCTGAAGGAGCTGTCTGAGTCTTCAAAGGTCCCGCCGCTTCCGGCGGTGACAGACCTTGTCTTTACCGCATTGTAGTCTACAAGACCCGGGTTTTTAACCTTCAGTCCTGCCATGTTAAAACCTGCTACCGCTCCAGCCTGCTGTGCCGGCGGGAAAAGGGCAATCCATCTGTGATTACCCCATGCATCAACTCCAGAGCATATATCACCGGCGGCGTAAACATCCGGGTCTGAGGTCTGCTGGTATTCGTTCACAAGAATACCACCCACAACCCTGCCTGTGGCTTCATTTATGTGAAGCTTTATATCCGTGTCCGCCACCAGGTTAGTTCTCGGTCGGACGCCAGTGGAGAGAATGACCATGTCCGTCCTTATGAACCTGCTCCTGTCAGCACCGTTAGGACGTATCTCCACAGCCTCCACCCAGCCATCTTCACCGTGTATGGTAACCACCTGATGGTTCAGATAGAAATGAATCCCCTCCTCCTCAAGGGGCTTTAAATACCTCTCTGCCATAAACTTGTCTAACATCCTTGGCAGAACTCTGTCAAAAAATTCCACCACATGCACCTCAAGCCCCATGTGCCTGAGAGTTTCCGCATCTTCCACACCTATAGGACCCGCGCCCACTATTACGGCGCTCCTTACCCTTCCAGAAAGCACCCACTCCCTTATCTTTTTTGCATCGTAGAGGTTCTTGGCAGTGGTCACACCCCCAAGCTCCACGCCGGGTATGGGTGGGACAAAGGCATAAGCTCCGGCGGCAAGAAGACATTTGTCGTAGGGCACTTCTTCTCCCCCTCTGACAATAACCACTTTTCTTTTGTTATCTACGCCTACCACTTCCTTTTTTGGTCTGAAGTCCACCCTGTATTTCTCATAAAAGGACAAGCCGCCCTTGTAAAAGAGGGCTTCCTCTGAGATGTCCCCCCTTATGACATTTTCCATACAGTTGGGTGCGTAGGTGGGGAACTCCTCATCAGACAGGACTATAAGGTCTGAATCTCTGTCCACTTTCCTGAAGGCTTCTATGGCACTGGCGGCTGCAGGCCCGTTGCCTACTATTACAACACGCATAAGGTTAAATTATATTCCATGAGGGCGTATTATCATGGCAGGATTGAAGATTTTACAAAGAGTTTTGGCAACGCCCAAGATTTCAGAGCATTCATAAGCCGACAGCATAGGATGTTTCATGGTGAGGATGCAAGCATAGAACAACTCAATGCCTAGGAAGAGTCATTTTCACACATTTATAAACTTTTTGAGCGGCTCATAAACAAAGGCCTTGCCAACCTTTACTGTATTTTTGAATACTTTTTGCCAACCTCTCAGGAAAGAATCGACCTCATAATTCTTGGGAAAAGTGAGAGCAAAGCCAAAGCACTGATCCTTGAACTCAAGGGCTGGGGTACTACCGGTCTTAAATCAGGTAAGTGGACTGTGAAAGTAGACAAGGAAGAGGGATATGACCCTCACTTGCAGCTTCAAAGCTATGTGGAAAAGTTACGTTTTTTTCACTCTGCTTCTCAAGCCTTTGACTTTGACGGGCTTCTCTGGTTTTATGGAGTAGAGCCTGCCGCCCAAGAATCTGAATACACATTTGTCGGCCCCTGCTACAATCTACTTTCTAACAGGGTAGCATCTCTCCTACATTCGGCGCTGGATGAAGGGGGTATAAGGGCTTTTCTCTGTGGCGAATACGTTCAGTCCAGCAGTCTTTTCAGCTTCGTGAAAGAAAGGGGTAAAGATATCTTACAGAGAGGCCTTGACGTGCTTGTGGAAACCGCCTTTTCTCCGAGTGAGGAACAGGCAAAACTTATTGAAAGGGTTATAAGGGCAATGGAAAGGGGTGAAAGGGTAAACTTTCTGGTAAAGGGTGGGCCTGGGTCCGGTAAGACATATCTGGCCCTTATTTTGATGATTGAAGCTGTAAGAAGAGGATACAGAACTGTTATAGCATACAGAAACAACAGATTCGTGAATTCTCTAAGAAAGCTTCTGGATAGCGTGGAAAGGGGTCTGTCAGGGCTGGTAAAGTTTTATTCTACGGGTAGGAGGGATGGAATCGCTGAGCAGTATGGAAACTGCAACTTTGAGTTTGTGATATACGATGAGGCTCAAAGGATGAGGAGGGAAAACATAAGAATTGCAATGCAGAAAGGGAAGATTAACCTCTTTTTTTACGACGACTCTCAAATTCTTAATGCAGATGAAGAGGGGTGGAGGGAGAATTTTCTTGAAGAAGCAAGGCTAAGTAGTCTGAAAGTTGAGGAGTTCCAGCTGGAGGGTAGCTACAGAGTAAGGGGAGGACATGTCTATACAAGCTTTGTGGAGGGCCTGTTGGAAAGTGACCTCCATATAGACCCAAGAAGCCTTGGAGACTACGAGTTAAAACTATTTGAAAGAATAGAGGAAATGCTGAGTCTTCTGAGAAAAAAGGCCTGTGAAGGCTACAGAGTTGCACTCATCGCCGCCTTTACGGAATCACCGGGGGACAGAAAAAACAAAACAGGAAAACTCTAAAGAACAGAAGAATAGGTTATCCACTCTACAACACAGACTTTGAACTCTATAGGAACTGTAATGTAGACATATACTGGTTAATGGACGAAAAAACCCAGTATCCAAAATTCTGGCTTGAAGGACATTCCAACAATCTCACGCATTGTGCATCCATATACGGATGTCAGGGCTTTGAGACGGAGTATGCAGGCATCGTATGGGGTAGAGATTTGGTTTGGAGGGACGGTGTATGGAGTCTGGGCGACAACTGTGAGGACAGTGTGGCTGGACTAAAGGACCTTTTCTACAGAGGTAAAAGAGGAGACCTGGAGTCAGCAAACCTTGCCATAAAGCTTCTGAAAAACCGCTACAGAATACTTCTCACGAGAGGTATAAGGGGAACATACATATTCTGCGAAAACCCAGAAACGGCATCCTACCTGCGAAAACTTTTAGGAGGAGCCGTCTAACTTCATTATATACTCCACGCATGTCCTTACTCCAAAGCCCGTTCCACCCTTTGAGTAGTAAGAGAACTCCTCTCTGAGATGTGCAGGTCCGGCTATGTCAAGGTGCACCCACTTTATCCCTTCACCCACAAATTCTTCCAGGAACATGGCGGCGGTTATGGCGCCCCCATAGCGACCACCAGAGTTGAGCACATCACCTTCTCCTTTTTTAATCTTTTCCCTGAGCCTTCTGTCATCCATGGGCAGCTTCCAGAGCCTCTCTCCAGTTAGCTTTGATAGTGCAAGGATTTCTTCTGCAAATTCCTCGTCGTTGGTAAAGAGCCCTGCTGTGTATTCGCCCAGTGCGACCATGCAGGCCCCAGTCAGCGTTGCCATATCTATTATCCTTGAGACGCCGAGGTTTGACGCGTAAGAAAGGGCATCTGCAAGGGTGACCCTTCCCTCAGCGTCCGTGTTGTCCACCTCTATGGTTTTTCCGTTCATCGCCCTGATTATATCGTCAGGTCTGTAGGCGGTTCCGCTGGGCATGTTCTCCGCAGCACCAAATATGCCATGCACCTCCACCTGAGGTCTTAGCTGGGCAAGAGCCTTCATTATACCAATCACTGCACATGCGCCCGACTTGTCCATCTTCATGGTCCTCATGTAATCTCCCGTCTTTATGTTAAGACCACCGCTGTCAAAGGTAAGACCCTTACCCACAATGGCTATCCTTGCCCTTGGCTCACCTTCTGGTCTGTAAACCATATGAACAAACCTTGGGGGTGTGGCAGAGCCCTTGCCCACGCTCCAGAGGGCCTGCATACCCATCTCCTGTATTTCCCTCTCGTCGTATACCCTGCACTCAAGCCCTTGTTCCTGAGCTACTCTCTGGGCAATTTCTGCAAGAGTTATGGGGTTTATCACGTTACCGGGTTCGTTCACAAGGTCTCTCGTAAAGTTCTGAGCCTCTGCGAGGATTTTCCCCACGCTGACGGCCTCCCCTTCAGCCCCGTGTATGAATACCTCCTCTAGTTTTAAGCTGTTCTCTTCTTCCCTTTTTGTCTTATATTTGTCAAAGCGATAACTCCCGAGGATTGCACCCTCCGCTATTGCCTTGCTCAGCCTGTAGTCAAGGCTTCCAGCATATATGTAAAGACTCCTCACCCTGTCTTTGCCCGCCCTCTTTGCCACCAGAGCTGATGCCACTCTGTAAGAGTCCTCTCCCGCCTTTTCCCTTTTGCCAAGGCCTGCTACATAGAAAACCCTTACCTGACCATTCACAAGCAGGCTTACTTTTGAAAGGCTCTCCTCCTTGCCCTTGAAGTTCTCTGCAGAGAGGAGTTTTTCCACTGGCTCTTTTAACTCTCCCAGAAAGTTAAGGTTTTCCATACTATCTTCAAAGACAAAAATAGCAAGGGGTTCTTTTACCTCTTCCGCTTTAAAACTGACAGTTCTTACTTCCATCTCAAAACCTCCACTATGCTATTTCACTCTTCCTCCTGAGAGGAGCTTTCCCTCTTCATGGCAACCTTGCCAGTCCTTGCCATTTCCTTTATCCCAAAGGGCTTGACTAGCTCTATAAAGGCGTTTACCTTGTCCTCTGTGCCGGTTATCTCCACCGTGTATGTCTCAGGAGAGACATCCACTACCCTGCATCTGAATATCTCCACAAGCCTGAGAACCTCATCTCTTGCCCTTGGCGTTGCGGTGTGAACCTTTACGAGGGCAAGCTCTCTTTCCACGTGAGGCGTGTCTGTTAGGTCTTTTACCTTTATGGTATCTATTAGTTTCCTGAGCTGTTTTACCACCTGGTCTATGACCACATCGTCGCCTATAACCTCAAGGGTCATGCGGGAGGTGCCCCTCTCGTGGGTTTCTCCCACGGAAAGCCCCTCTATGTTGTAGCCTTTGCCTGCTATAAGGGTTGCTATGCGCGCGAGAACTCCGAGCTCATTCCGGACTGTTAAAGTTATTATGTGCTTGCGAACCTCTCCCTTTTTGACTTCTCTGAAAAGGGGAGCCTTTACTGCATCAAGCTGTGCAGTGCCAAGAGTATCTGCCATCTTCATGCCTCCTTTTGGGACTTTATCCTACCAGATACATGGTCTCAGCCTCTACAGACTTCTTACCATCTTCCAGTATCATGTCTCTGTAGGACTTTCCTGCGGGCACCATGGGAAGCACATTCTCTTCCCTGTCCACGTGGAAGTCCATGATAACAGGCCTGTCCTGAACCTTGAGTGCTTCTTCTATGATTTCTCTGACCTCTGAAGGCTTTTCTGCCCTGAAGCCAACCGCACCACAGGCCTCCGCCAGCTTTACAAAGTCTGGCTGGATGGAAAGGTCTACCTCTGAGTATCTTCTGTCATAGAAAAGCTCCTGCCACTGGCGCACCATACCAAGGTATCCGTTGTTTATTATGGCAACCTTGACCGGCACTCTGTATTGCACTGCGGTAATAATTTCCTGCATGGTCATCATGAAAGAGCCGTCTCCATCAATCACAAAAACTTCCCTCTCTGGCCTTCCGAGCTTTGCTCCTATACCTGCTGGAAAGCCAAAGCCCATTGTCCCAAGGCCCCCCGAGTTTATAAACTGCCTCGGGAAAGAATACTTGTAAAACATGGCAGACCACATCTGGTGCTGTCCAACACCAGTGGTGATTATGGCTTCACCCCTTGTTGCCTCGTATATCTGCTCTATCACATACTGGGGTTTTATCATGGTGCTGGAATTTCCGTAGGTGAGTGGGTGCTTTTTCTTCCATGTCTCAATCTGTTCAATCCACTTCTGCCTTTCCTCCGGGAAAAAGAGCTTTGCACCCTCTCTTTTCAGCTCCTCAAGAAGCTTTCTGAGCACTATTTTCACATCACCCACTATAGGCACATCCACCACTATGTTCTTTGAGATGGAAGCAGGGTCTATGTCTATGTGGATTATCTTGGCCTGAGGTGCGAACTCTTCCACCTTTCCTGTCACCCTGTCATCAAAACGCGCACCCACTGCTATCAGAAGGTCACAGTTGTAAACAGCCATGTTGGCATAGTAGGTGCCGTGCATGCCAAGCATGTGCAGAGACAGAGGATGCAGCTCAGGAAAGGCACCTTTGCCCATGTTTGTGGTAGTCACGGGAATCTTCATAAGCTCGGCAAGCTCCACAAGTTCTTTCTGAGCCTCTGCATGAACTGCACCACCCCCCACATAGAGCACGGGCCTCTTTGCCTCCATCATGAGCCTCACTGCCCTTCTTATCTGCTGAAGATTGCCCTCAAGATGGGGTCTGTAACCGGGCAGTGATTCTTTGACCTCTTCAGAGGAAGGAATCCTTACATCGCTCAGCTTCTGGGTTATGTCCTTGGGAATGTCCACGAGCACAGGCCCAGGCCTGCCGGTCCTTGCTATGTAAAAGGCCTGACGGATTATAAGGGGGAGCTCTTCTATACTTTTGACAAGAAAGTTGTGCTTGGTAATGGGCCTCGTTATTCCTACTATGTCCACCTCCTGAAAGGCATCGTTGCCTATGAGATGGGTTGGGACCTGCCCTGTTATAAAGACCACAGGAACAGAGTCCATGTATGCGTCTGCTATGGCGGTCACTAAATTGGTTGCACCTGGTCCAGAGGTGGACATGGCAACGCCAACCTTTCCAGTTGCCTTGGCATATCCCTCTGCCATATGACCTGCACCCTGCTCGTGTCTTGCCAGGATGTGTCTTATTCCCCCATCCCTGTAAAGAGCATCATATACCTCCATTATGGCACCGCCAGGATGACCAAATATCAACTCCACATCCTCTTCCTTCAAAGCCTCTATTACAATATCTGCACCCTTTCTAGGCATCTTTTACCTCCATAAAAAAAATCTGTAAGGATATAAAATATACGCATCTGTTTAAATTTTGTTAAGTCTTCTTCACCTGAAGTATAAGCCCATAAGAATTAGCTTAAATAAGCATAATTAATAACTCACCAAACATTTTCTTATTGACAAGCCTGCTTTTCAGAGGCTATGATTTTAATCAAACCTTTTAAGGGAGGTAAAGCATGGTTACAAGGCGTGACCTTTTAAAGTCTGTAGGAGTAGGGGCTGTTGCTCTCGGAGTTTCATCACAACCTGTTTTTGCAGCGGCAGAAAGGGTTGTAAAGATGGAAGCTCTCATGCCTCCACCAAAAGGCAACAGGGTGGTAGTCTGCGGTGGTGGATGGGCTGGTCTCACTGTAGCAAAGTATCTCAAGAGGGAAAACCCTAACATAGATGTGGTCCTCATAGAACAGAGGCCCAACTTCTTCTCATGCCCCATATCCAACCCATGGCTTGCCAACCTGGTAAACCTGGACTTTATATCCCATGATTATCTCCAGCCTGCTACTAAGTATGGCTACAGGTTTGTAAACGATAAGGTTATAGGCATAGAAAGGGATAGAAAAAGGGTTTATACCACAAGGGGATTCATAGAGTATAACTACCTTGTTCTTGCCCCCGGTATACGCTATAACTACGCTCCCTGGTTTGGAGACAACGCGGACCTTATAAGGTTTACAAAGATGAACTTTCCTCCCGCATACATACCGGGTTCAGAACACCTCGCCCTCAAGAGGAAAATATGGGAGTTTGAAGAGGGAGACTTCATCATAACAGTTCCACCTGGAGCATACAGGTGCCCACCCGCCCCATACGAAAGGGCATGTATGGTGGCAGAAGTTTTCAAGAGAAACAAGGCGAAGGGAAGGGTAATACTTCTTGACCCTAAGGAAGATATAGCCCCCAAGGGTCCTGGCTTCAGAATGGCATATGAACAGGTTTATCTTGGCATAGTGGAGGTGGTTACAAAAGCATCCATAAAAGAGATAGACCCCGTAAAGAAGGTTATAAAGACAACTGCTGGAGACTTCAAGTTTGCTGATGCCAACATAATACCACCCCAGCAGGCTGGAGAACTCGTCTGGATGGCAGACCTGATAGCAAAGGACAAGGAGGGCAAGCCCACCGGCTGGGCAGACCAGGACCCGCTCACCTTCCAGGCAAAGGCTGACCCCAACGTCTTTCTGGTGGGTGATGTTATATCTCCAGCCCTTGGGGTAGCCTATCCAAAGAGCGGACATATGGGCAACTCTCAGGGTAAGATTGTGGCAAAGGTTATCGCATCAAGGATAGCGGGTAAAGAGGCTCCTCTTGCGTTGCCAGATAACACATGCTACTCTATGGTCAACGGCTCACCTCAGGAAGCAATTGTTATAAACGTCACCTACGAGTATAACAGGCAAGAAAACAAGATAACCCCAAAACCAAGAACAATAAACGAAAGGTCGGAAGCTCTTGCAAAAGCAACTTACGAATGGGCAAGGGCCATGTATAAGGACATGTTCTCCTGATGAGGGCGGGGCAGCCGCCCCGTTGCAACATATGTTGCACCGGAAAACAATTATGGGTTATTGAAAATAAGGATATTTCATGCTTTTTCTATGGCACTCAGCTTGCATACACTTTAGGAGGACACTTAAAATAAAATATGAGGTGTAATACATGGACAGAAGGGATTTCATAAAAACCTGCAGCACTGTAGCGGTGGCCTCAATGTTAGATGCCAGCTTTTTCTCTCAGGTGCTTGCACAGCAAAAGGATGGTATGTTTCAGGCTTACAAAAAGGCGTTGCTTGTAAAGCAGGATGGCTCCCCTCTCAAGGAGGAGGATATAAGGCCTCATGTAAACTACATCTTTTTCTACCCTCATACTGCCACACCCTGCTATTTAATTAACCTCGGTGAAACGGTCCCACCTGCGGAGATAAGGCTCAAAGACGGTAAAAGCTACAGGTGGGGTGGTGGGATTGGTTCCAGAAAGAGCATAGTAGCATACTCCGCCATTTGCGCCCATCAGTGGAGCTATCCAACTCCCCAGTATTCCTTCATAAACTACTATCCACCCGATGCTCCTTCAGAAACCACAAAGAAAGCGGGTATAATCCAGTGCTGTGCCCATCTTGCCCTATACGACCCCAGAAATGGGGGTAGTGTTATAGATGGTCCGGCAGACTTCCCTCTCGCCTCAATAGTGCTTCAGGAAGAGGAAGGTAAGATTTACGCAGTGGGCGTTCTGGGCAAAGACCAGTTTCAGCAGTTTTTTGACAACTACAGGACAGAGTTAAGACAGCAGTATGGCTCCACCGTAAAGGCAAGAGAGCTTGTAGATAATTGCACTGTTATGGAGGTGGATAAATATGTTCAGGCAGTTGTCAAGTGTTAACAGAAGAGAGTTGCTGAGTGGGGTTGTAGCCCTTGGCCTGACTGCACCCATGATGGTATACGCAAAAACCCCAAGGAGGCAGAAGGCTCAGGTAGTCATAGTGGGTGGTGGTTATGGGGGTGTGACGACCGCCAAGTATCTGAAGAAGGAAAATCCAAGGCTTGATGTAATACTGATTGAGGAAAGGCCCTTTTTCATGTCCTGTCCCATGTCAAACCACTTTTTGGCCGGTCTCATGGAGCTTACACCCCTTTGCTTTTCTTACAATGTGCTGGAAGTGAAGCATGGAGTTAAAGTTTTGAACGACAAAGTCCTTGGAATTGAGCTTGACAGAAAAGCTGTAAGAACATCATCAGGATACATAGCCTACGACTATCTGGTGCTTTCTCCTGGCATAGATTACGACATAGAAGATGCGCCCTTTTACAGAGAATCCCTTGTTTACAACCCTCCAGCCTTCAAACCAGGCTCAGAGCACATATACCTCAAAAGGCTAATAGAGGATTTTGAGGGCGGTGATATTGTGATAACCGTCCCACCACCTCCCTTTAGATGTCCTCCTGCACCCTATGAGCGTGCCGCCCTTATAGCCAGCATGATAAAAAGAAACAAGCTCAAAGCCCACATGTATTTTATTGATGCCAACGAAAGACCTATAATAAACTCCGAAGGCTTCCTATCCGCCTATTACGACCTCTACAAGGATATAGCTACCTACATAACCTCTGCACAGGTAAGGGAAGTAGATGTCCAGAAGAGGGTGGTAAAGACTTCCCACGGAGACTTCAAGTATGACCTTGCCAGCATAATCCCGCCAATGAAAGCAAACAGGCTTCTTGAAGAGGCTGGGCTTTTGAAAAGGGGTCAGAAATGGGTGGAGGTCAATCCGCTCACCTTTGAATCCTCCGTGAAGAATGTCTTTGTCATAGGAGATGCCTGTCAGAGCTACCTTCCAAAGAGCGGTTATGCGGCACACTCTGAAGGTAAAATGGTGGCAAAGCTCATAAACGCAAGGATTCAGGGTAAAGAAGTCAAAGAAGAATATCTGCAGATGATATGCTACGCAATGGTGAGCGACAGGGAAGCCATAATGACGGAAACTGCCTTCAGATACGACGCGGTATCAAAGAGGTTTGTCCCCACTCACAGAGAGGACAATCAGAGAAAGGAAAGCACTGCAAAAAGGTATGAAGAATGGGCAAGAGGCCTATGGAGAGACCTCTTTGGCTAAAACTCCTTTAGCATACCCCTGACCTTGTCCTCCCAGCTGGGGTGGACAAGGGCTGCCTTTCTTAGCCTTCTCTTCCTGTCCTTTGCCTTGTGGGTGTTGTAGTGTGAACCGCCAGCCTTCTGTCTTTTTATCTTTCCTGTTGCGGTAACCTTAAACCTTTTCTTTGCCGACCTGTTGCTTTTCATCTTCACCTTTGCCATATGCAGACCTCCAGACAGAGCATTATACCACAGTTAACATCCAAGAAGCTCTTTCAGGTCCTTTTCCAGCTCCCTGTAGACACCAAGCCTTATACGATAGATTTTACCGTTCCTGTCAAGCAGGTAGGAGGTAGGAAATCCCATAAGCTTTAACTCCTTTTCAAGCTCTTCCGATGGCCTTACTATGGTGAAAGAGTATCTGTTCTCCCTCAAAAACTTTTCCAGAGCTCCTTCTGAGCTGTCCATGTTTACCGCAAGCACCTCAAAGCCTCTATCCCTGCACCTCCTGTATTCCCTCTCAAAGATTGGCATCTCTTCCTTACAGGGTGGGCACCAGGTAGCCCAGAAGTTAAGAAGAACTGCCTTTCCACGAAGCTGGGAGAGTTTTAGTTCTTTGCCATCAGTTGTTTTAAAGGTAAAGTCTGGCAGAGACTGTTCCACAGGCGGTCTGTAAGAATTCTGAAGAAGCTCTTCCTCTCTATGCTTGAGTCCGAAGAAAAGAACCATAAAAAAGAGTATGCCCGCAAGTATGTAGGGAACATACTTCGTCATGTCTATTAATTTACCATGGTGCTTTTACTTTTCAAGTGGTGTATTCGGCGTTTATCTTTATGTAATCGTATGTTAGGTCTGAGCTGTAGTAGGTCCAGCTTTCCTTTCCTTCCATCAGGTCAAGGGTTATCTCCACCTCCTGAGATTCTTCAAGATACCTTTTTGCCCCTTCCAGAGCTCTGGGATGGACTTTTCCATCGTAGAGGAGATGGGTTCCCATGTAAACTTTTAGTCTAAACTGGTCTATTGGAAAGGGCGTGGAGCCTGCAGCAGCCACTATTCTTCCCCAGTTGGGGTCTCTTCCAAATATGGCTGTCTTGACAAGGTTTGATGTGGCAATGGCCTGGGCTATTAGCCTTGCCTTGAGCTGTATGGAGGTGTTCTTCACATGGACCTTTATAACCCTCGTGGCACCCTCCCCATCCTGCACTATCTTTCTGGCAAGGCTGAGAGAAACCTCCTCTATGGCATCGCTGACTGCCTGCAGGTCTTCCTTCAAAAGCCCAAGGCTAATTAAACCAAAGCTGTCGTTGGTGCTCATGCATCCATCCACGCTAATAGAGTTAAAGGTTCTCTCGTTTATGTCTCTGTGTAACCTCTCAATAACATTTTCATCTAGGTCTGCGTTGGTAAACACATAGGCAAGCATTGTCCCCATGCTGGGGTGTATCATGCCAGCACCCTTTGCAAAGCCAAAGGCTTCCAGCTTGCCCTTTTTTACAAAGTCATACTTGGGAAAGCTGTCTGTTGTGGATATAACCTCGCTTGCTCTTTTGAGGTCAAGAGGCTCAAGAAGCGAACAGGCTGAATCTATTGCATTAAGAACGTCTCCTATTGGCATTGGCTTGCCTATTACGCCTGTGGAAAAGACCAGAACCTCTTCCTCCTGAATTTCAAGCCTTTCCGCAACTCTTTTTGCCATAAGCTCTGCATGGAGAAGACCATCTTTCCCAACCCCGCAGTTGGCGTTTCCGCTGTTTATCACCATTGCCCTGACTTTTCCGTTAAAGACCTTCTGAGAATACAGGACACTCGCAGATTTGAAGTGATTCCTTGTAAAGAGAAAGGAAGCCCTGCAAGTCTGCGGAAGGAGAACAACAAGAAGGTCTGGCTTTCCTCCAGATTTTAAACCTGCCCTTCCAACTCCCATAAGAATATCCATGTAAAAATTCTACCACATACTTCCCAGCCTTCTGAGCCTTTCCCTTGCATCCTCTGCCCATGGTGCCCTTCCCTGAGAGAGTTCAAGGGCAGCTCTGTAGTGTTCCACAGCCCTGGAATACTGCCCCAGCGCCTCATAATCTCTCCCCAGATAATAATGAGTGCTTGCATGGTCGGGTATGAGCTGTCTTGCTCTCTCAAGGTGCCTGATAGATTCCTGATATTCTCTTCGCAGGAACTTCACATAACCGTGAACAAAGTTGGTCAGGAACACATGGGGCATTGCCTGAAGAGCCCTTTTTGAGTTTCTGTCCGCCTCCTCAAGCTTTCCTTCTCCCGCAAGAAGATATGCCATATAAGCCCTTGCCACATAGTTTTCCGGGTATAATTCAAGTGCTCTCTGAAAGTGCTCAAGAGCAAGCCTGTGATTGTTGCTAGCAAAAGCTTTCTTGCCCTTATCAAACTCTTCAAAGGAATGCTGGGTTTTCTTTAATCTTTCCTTTAACCTCTGAAAATCCTCCGTATCGGTTATGAATGCACCGCTGGGTCTTAACTTCTCTATTTCTCTGTTTGCCTCCTTTATTCTTGTCTCTGGAAGGGGATGAGTAGACAACCACTCAGGTGGTCTTCCCCCTCTTTCCATAGATTTAAACATTTCAAAAACCCTGACTATTGCCATTGGGTCGTATCCCGCCCTGTAGGTGTAGAGTATGCCATACTGGTCTGCCTCCCTCTCCTGGTCTCTGCTAAACTTTAGACTGAGAAGTCCAGCGCCAACCTGACCGAATTGAAGCAACGCCTGCCCATAGGGCTTGTCCCCTACGAGAAGCGCCCCTATGTTAAGGAGAAGACTCAGCCCAAACTGCTTTTCAAGAAATCTTGCATGATGTCTTGCGTTGATGTGTCCCAGTTCATGCCCCAGGACGCTTGCAAGCTCGCTCTCAGAAGAGAGCTTCATAAGAAGCCCCCTTGTTATTACCACAGGTCCTCCAGGCAGGGCAAAGGCGTTTATCTTTGAGGAATTCACCACATAAAACTCATAGGGCAGTCTTCTTTCTGTATGTCTTGCAAGGCTGAGCCCCACATTTCTCACATATTCCTGCACCTCCCTGTCCGGATAAAGACCGTCAAACTCCTCTATGGCATATGGAATGTAAGCCTTTCCTATTTCTATCTCCCTGCTTTCTGGAAGAAGGTTAAGCAGTGGTCTTCTGGCACTGACTTCCGCACAGCTAACAAGGACTGAAAGGAGCAAAAGAAAAAGAAGCCTCATGCTTTTAATAATATAGCCTGCCTGAGCCTCCACAGAACTTCGTTTATGAGAAGGAAGCCCCTCCTTTTTAGCCTCAGCCTGTCTTCGTTAACCTCAAAAAACTCCTCAAGCTCCCGCGGTATACTTGATAGAAGGCTTTTTTCCACACCTTTTGAGGTTCTCAGGGCAACAAACAGATAATCATAGAGAAGCTCATCACCTTCAAGTTTTTCTTCATATTCCACGGGCTTTTCTCCATTGCTGACCCTTTCGGCGTATAGCCTGAGGTTCTTCGTGTTTCCAAACCTAACCCTGTCAACAAAGCTCCAGGCGGACACACCAAGTCCGAGAAACTCCTCATAGCTCCAGTAAAGCATGTTGTGCCTGCACTGGTAGCCAGGCAGGGAGAAGTTGGAAACCTCATACTGCAAAAAGCCAAAGCCTTCAAGGCTTTCACATATGAGTTCATACATATCACCTATAGTATCTTCTTCTGGAAGCTCCAGAAGACCCTTTTCATACAGCCTTCCGAGCTGTGTGTCCTCGTAAGGTGTAAGAAGGTAGAAGGAAACATGGCTGATTGGCAGGCTTCTGAGGATTTTCAGTTCCTTTTCAAGGTCTTTGAGGCTCTGTCCGTGATAGCCGTATATGAGGTCTATGTTTATGTTTTCAAAGCCTGCCACTCTGGCAAATTCAACGGCCCTGAGTGATGTCTCAACAGAATGGAGCCGGCCAAGAGCCCTAAGCCCTTCCTCTCTCAGGCTCTGCACACCGATGCTGACCCTGTTAAAGCCTGCGTCTTTGAGCCTTCTGTAGTCCTCAAGGATGTAGTTTTCTGGGTTGCATTCAATAGAGACCTCTTCAAGGTTAGAGGAATCTACATACTTGAAGAGCCTTTCAAAAAAGGACTCGTAAAGTTCGGGCTTTATAAGAGAGGGCGTTCCACCTCCAAAGTAAAGGGTCTGGGGTTTTATGTGCAGATTTCTGTATAGCTCAAGTTCCTTAAGGAGCATGTTCATGTATTCTGAAGGGTCAAGGACCGGGTCTACCACAGATACAAAATCACAATAGGGACACTTGTAAGAGCAGAAGGGGATGTGGAAGTATAAACCCTTAACCATTCTCAAACCTTATAGGTCTGTTCATGTGCTCTCTGATTATGGAAAGAGCACAACCAAAAAGAAGAGAAAAGGTGAGTATACTGCTACCACCATAGCTGACAAAGGGCAGAGGTATGCCAACCACAGGCGCCCATCCCATAGTCATCAGGAGATTCACGCCTGTCTGAAAGAGCCATAGCCCGGCAAAGGCACCGAGGTATAGCCTCTCAGCAGGATGAGGCACATCCAGAGCGTAGTGGACAATCCTATAAAAGAGAACAAACGGCGCAAGCAGGAGAATAGAACCAGCCAGAAAGCCCCACTCCTCTGCTATAACGGAGAATATAAAGTCCGTATGTTTCTCCGGAAGGAAAAGAAGATGGGACTGGGTGCCCTGCAGAAAGCCTTTCCCCAGAAAACCACCCGAGCCAATGGCTATTACCGATTGAATCAGCTGATAACCACTGCCATGGTAGTCCTCATAGGGGTCAAGGACTGCAAGTATTCGTGCTTTCTGGTAGTCCTTCAGAAAATGCCAGAGAAGGGGGGATACGAGAAAAAGAGAAATGCCAGAAAGAATGAAATATTTGAGCCTTATTCCCCCAAGGAAGAGAACAAGAAAAAGTATAAGACCGTAAGTCACGGCGGTGCCAAGGTCGGGCTGTTTTAGAGTAAGAACAGCCGGCAACAGAAAGGCTATGAGAAGTATGAAGCCTTCCCTGCTCAGGAACTTCTTCGTGTGTTCCAGAGTGTAGAGGGCAAAAAGCAGAAAGGAAAACTTCATGAACTCTGAAGGTTGAACACTTACTGGACCCAGGTCAATCCATCTCTTCGCTCCGTAAACTGTCTTTCCCACAAGGGGCACAAGCACCAGAAGAAGAAGATTGAGGAAGTATATGGCTGGTGCCATGTCAAGGATAGTTCTGAAGTTCAGTCTGGAGAGAAAAAACATTATGAACAAACCCATAACAAGGTAAAGAGACTGCTTTATAAAGAGAGGTGATGGACTACCCTTGAAGGTTGCGCTGTAAATACCCACGAGCCCAACAAGGCATATGAAAAAGAGGGATAAAATCACGTAAGGGTCGTAATCTTTTATGATTTTTTTAAGTCTCCCCCTCATTGTAAACCAGCCTTCCACAGCTTGGACATACCACTACATCTCCTTTTATAAGCCTTGAGTAGAGAGCGGAGGGCAGCCTTGTTCCGCAATTGGTGCAGGCTCCAAAGGAATCAACGGGAAGTATTACTGGCAGACCGTGCTTCTTCTTCAACATTTCATATTCCTGAATTATTTCTACATCTGTGCTTTCCCTTATTTCCTGAAGCCTTTTTTCAAGCTCATCAATTCTGCTGGCAAGTCTTGACTGAGAGTATCTAAGGTCGGTAAGTTCCTCTTCAAGCTCTTGCATTTCCCTGAGCAGACTTCTATCTTCCTCTCCTTCTTCAAGTTTTTTCAGCTCAATTTCAAGCTCCTTAAGACTGTTTGTCAGCTTTATGACACAATCCTCATGTCTGGCTTTTTCCCTCAGAAGTGCTTTATATTCCTCAGCTTTTCTGACAAGGCTCAGCCTTTCCTCAGCCCTTTTTGCACCATCTTTACACTCCTCAATCATTTCCCTGTGCCTCTTTATTTCCCTTTTCAACTCTTCCATTTTTCTCCTTGTGTCTTCCCTCTTTTTCCTAAGCTCCTCAATCCTTTTAGTCACCTCCTCTATCTGGGTCTGAAGCTTTTTGAGGGCCGTTCTTGTTCTTAACATTTCAAGTTCAATCTTCTGAAGCTCAAGCATTCTTTGAAGCCTGTCAGGTTTCACAGAGAATATAATATAAGCCATGCTTGACCTTTTGATTAAGTCCACCCTGATACCAGAAAGGGGCAAGCCGGCAGATGTAGGCATAAAGGATGGAATGATAGTAAAGATAGGAGAGGGTCTGGAAGAGGAAGCAAGACACACCATAAGGGCTGAGGGGAAGGTTCTCTTTCCATCCTTTGCCAACATGCACACTCACATATCCATGAGCCTTCTCAGAGGGCTGGGTGCAGACCTGCCCCTTATGGACTGGCTCCAGAGGGTCATATGGGTGCTTGAGGGCGAGTTTGTATCGCCAGAGTTTGTCAGAGACGGTGCCCTCATAGGTATTGCGGAAGCCATAAGCTCAGGGACAACCCTATTTATGGACATGTATTTCTTTGAAGAGAGTGTGGCAGAGGTTGCCCAGAGGGCAGGCATAAGGGCAGGGCTCGGTTTTGGTATCCTTGACTTTCCTACAAAGGTGGCAAGAACTCCAGAAGAGTATCTAAGAAGGGCAAAAGATTTCGTAAGGGAGTTTAAGGGCAGAGAACTGGTTTTTCCTACCATCTGCCCACATGCAGTCTATACCTGCTCTCCGGACACCCTCAGAAAATCCCTTGAGCTTGCCCTTGAGGAGGGTGTTTACATACACACTCATACCGCAGAAACCCAGCAGGAGGTGGAGGCATCCCTCCAGCAATTTGGCAGGCGTCCAGTGGAACATCTTCACAGTCTTGGGCTTCTGACAGACAGGACCCTCATGGCGCATGTGGTATGGACAACAGAAGAGGAGAGAGAAATGATAAAGGAGAAAGGTGCAAAGGTTCTGCACTGTCCAGAGAGTAACCTCAAACTCGCCTCTGGCATAGCACCCATAAGCGACTATGTGAAAAGGGGCATTCATGTGTGCCTGGGCACTGACGGACCTGCCTCCAACGACAACCTTGACATGATGGAAGAGCTCAGCACCATGGCAAAACTTCAGAAGGGGGCAAACCTTGATGCAAAGGCTATGGATGCAAGAACGGCTTTCAAAATAGCCACAGAAGAGGGTTTCAGAGCCGTTGGCATCAGGGCGGGAAGGGTTGAAGTGGGATATGAGGCAGACCTGATACTCCTTGACACAGACAGACCACACCTGCAACCACTCTACGACCCTGTTGCGCAGCTTGTTTATTCAGCCAAATCTTCGGACATAGACACGGTCATATGCAGAGGAAGGGTGCTTATGGAGAATAGGGAGCTAAAGACCATCGACCAGGAAGAGGTGAAATTCATCGCGAATAAATGGAAGGAGAAGATACAGGAGTTCCTTAAAGATAAAATTTTAAGATAACGGGGTGTGGCTCAGGTGGCAGAGCGTCGGCTTCGGGAGCCGAAGGTCAGGGGTTCAAGTCCCCTCACCCCGAGTTAAAAAATTCTTATATGCTTAAATAAACACGCCTTAGCTTCTACATAACAAACTTTTATGGTTGTCCTTCGTCCGTGCGGATAAAATCTTTTTGAAAAATCACAGGAGGAACGGCATGAGGAGGCTTCTTATTCTTTGCACAGTGGGAGTAGCATTCTCGCAGCCGGTAATTGACCCGCAGTTTGCCGACAGGCTCTTTCCCTTTGTAACCTACGGGGAGGTGTGGACTGGCACGCCTGCGGTGATAAAAGATGCCACAATTCCCAACACCCTTGTAGCCTATGGCTCAAAGGAAGACCCTGAGGTGGTTGCCCTTGCGGGCAGGATAGCTTACTACCTTGGTCAGTGGACTGAGGACATAGGCTTCACTGCTGAGGATGTAAAGCAGTCAAGGATGCCGGAGCTTCTCGTGAGTGACCAGAGACTGAAGGCTCTCAACTACCAAAACCTCATCGTGGTTGGGACAAACAACGATATAGTGAAGGAGCTTGGGCTCAGTTTTGACAAACCCACCGTAAAGCTCCTGCAGAAGGATGGGAAAAACATTCTTGTAGTGGGTGGTGCCAACAAGGAGCAGGTGCTTCAGGCAGGAAGATACCTTGCAGATGTAAGGCTCAATTTCAAGGCAGGGGCATACAGGACATTCTTTTCCTTTGTTGCACTCAGAGGCTACATTGAAAAGGGAGAGTTTGATGCCGGTCTCAGACTGATTAGAAGCCCCATGGGACTCTCCGCCTGTGGAAAGAACATGGCTCTTGCCGGTCCCATGGTAGCCCAGTGGGGGGATGACCTCAAGGCCGTTGTCCGGCACAGGAACAACATACTTTACAACGAGCTTCCGAAAGCCTTAGAGGCAAAGGACAAGGAAAAGGCTGTAGCCCTGTGGAAGGAGGCCATGTTTACCTGTTATCAGTGCCATCAGGGCGTAAATGTGCCTCAGGTAAGGAGGTTCAAACCCGTAGAGAGCATACATGCCAGACACCAACAGATAGCAGAGAGTTTTGGACTTGTGAAGGTTGTTGGAACGGAAAAGTCCTGCGTAGCCTGTCATGCAGGACCAACGAGCATAAGGGGCTACAAGTAGTTTATACTTTAGCCTATGGCTCTGGGTAAAGGCTTTTTTCTGAGGGCTGTGCTGGTGGCCCTCTTTCCTCTCTTTATAACGCTCCTCCTTGTTCGCCTTGCCTTTACAGAAGCCTTTGTGGGGTTTCTCTACAGAAAGGTTGACCTTCCACCAGACCCCATGCCCTATGAGCTGAGGCTGAGCATAGCCAAGATGGGATTGCGTTCAGTGCTTTCTGATGAGGGTATGGAGGAGTTTAGAAGCTCCGGACTTTTTAACCAGAGAGAAATAAGACATATGGAGGATGTGAAAAGGCTTCTTAGCTTTTTCTTTAATTTTCTCTACCTGGGGCTTCCCCTCTGGCTTGTGGGATTTTTCGCCATAAGAAGCAAGAAGGAAATGGGAAAGGTTCTCTTTTTTGGAAGCCTTCTCCTTGAGGCTTTTATCATCCTTGTGATAATCCTCTCTGCCATAAGTTATGAGTGGCTTTTTGAGGCCTTTCACAACCTTTTCTTTGACCCTTACTCTTGGCGATTCAGGGATGAAGATATGCTTCTGAGAGTCTATCCCATGGATTTCTGGTTTAAGGCAACTCTTTACACCGCCTTTGGAGTTTTCTGCTTAAATATCCTTCTTCAGGTTACTGGCTTTATTCTATGGAGAAAAAGCTCCTGAGTTTTTCCTCTGCGGGTCCAGGCTTCCCTATGTAGTAGCCCTGTGCGTAGTCCACACCGAGGTCCAGAAGTATGTCAATAGTCTCTGCATCCTCCACGTATTCGGCTATTGTCCTTATGCCAAGGCCCCTTGCCACGTCTACCATACTTTTTACAAAGGTTCTGTCCGCATGGGATTTTTTCATGCTCTTTATGAACTCTCCTTCTATTTTGAGAAAGTCCACGGGCATGTATTTTAGGTAAAGAAAAGAGGCATAGCCAGAACCAAAATCATCTATGGCAAACTTAAAACCGGCTTCCTTCATCCCCTTTATGAAACTGCTGAGCTTTCCTATGTCCTGTATTGCCTCCCTTTCTGTTATCTCAAAAACAATGTTCTGAGCTTTTACATTGTATACGCCTGCTTTGCGTATTACATCCTCTATGAACTCCCCTGTCAGGTCTTGAGGTGAAAGGTTCAGAAATATAAACACGTCCTTATGGTTGTTATAGGAAGATACACGCCTGAAAACCTCCTCCACCATGACAAGGTCAAGCTTCTGAACGAGACCCATCTCTTCCGCTATGTGTATGAACCTGCCTGCAGGCAGGAGTTCATCTTTTATTCTGAGCCTCATGAGGGCTTCAAAGCCTTCCACCCTCTCAGTGCTGAGGTTAACGATATCCTGCATGAAAACCTCTATTGACCTTTTCTCAAAGCTCTCCAGTATTTCCCTCTCAACCCTTCTGAAGGTTGTGTATAGCTCTCTTACGGATTCCTCCACCATTTTGACCTTTCCCTTACCCTCCCTCTTTATGGCATGCATAAGAGCCTCTCCCAGAGAAAGCATCTCCTCCCTGCTTTTTGCATCCACCGGATAGCAAACTATACCTACGCTTAAGCTTGCATGAACCTCCATATCGCCTACGATAAGAGGTGTGTTTAAGACTTCTTGTCTGAGCCTATCAGCTATGTATTCCACTACAGTCTTGTTTGATTTTGGAAGTATAACCCCAAACTCATCCCCACCCAGCCTGCCCGCCGTATCAAGCCTTCTTATCCTTTTTCTGAGAATTTCCGCAACATGCTTGAGCACCATATCACCCACATGGTAGCCATAGGTATCGTTTATCACCTTGAAGTTATCCACATCTATTAAGAGCATGCAGAGTGGCTCTCCAGAGCTGTCAGACCTTTCCATTTCATCTTTAAGGAGCTTTTCAAAGCTTTTTCTGTTGTATAGCATGGTAAGTGGGTCATACTCTGTGAGGAATTTTATGTTTGCCTGAGCCTTTTCCAGGTCTTCTATTACCTTCATGAGCTTGACTACATGGAAGAGCTGATTGCTGACAGTTTTCAAAAAGAGCAGTTCTTCCCTGTCAAAACCCCTCTCCCTTCTGAGCCCGACCACCCCTGACTGATATGAGTTGCTTTCAAACTTGCAGTAAAGGTAATTGTTTCCGGTTCCATACATCTCAGGGCTTTCCATTATCTTTTCCAAAAGCTGATGCAGTTTGAATTCGGGAAAGTTCTGTATAAAACCGCCTGAAAATACCACTCTCTCAGGAAGCTCTGCGTTTTTGTTCCACATGTAGAAAAGGCTCCCATCCATTTTAAGCGTGTAATCAAGCCTTTCAAGAACCTGTTTTGAAAAGGTGTCTATGTTGTTGTATGCCTGAGTGGCGTATTCGGAAGTCTCTAAAAGAAGGTATAGCCTCTGGAGTTCCTTGCTTTTTTCCTCTATAATCCTCTCGAAGTTTATCCAATTCAGAAGATGATCAAGTATGATTCTCTCCACACTTATTACATGCAATCTGCCTATAGGGCTCTCTGGATACTCTTCAAGCTTACTAATTATTAAAAAATCGTCGTATATGTAGTAGTGAAAATCCCTGCCAAAGTATTGCCCTCCAAGTTCTCTGACAAACCTTTTTACCTCAGAAAGGTTAATGTTAGGAGCTTTACATTCTTTATTTTTCTTTATTTTTACAAACAATCGCTACTAGCTTATTCTCTCTAAGGTCATAAAGAAATAAAGCTGTCACTAAATAAGAAAGAGATTTTTCCACCTGCACAAGAAGAATATGGTCTTCCTTCACAGGCTTTTTCCTAGGCATTTCTGTTAAGAGTCTACGAGATGCATCCATAATTTTTACAGCCTCCTCCCTAATATTTTTATAAAGAACCACATACAGGATAATCCCGTAGGCGATAAGCCTATAGGCAGAGGCTAAAACAATCAGAAAATCATAAAAATGCTTGTAAAGAGCCAGACTTAAAGAGGAAAGACTCAAAAACACAAAGACGGTAAGCATATACAGGCGGTTTTCTTTCCCAAATATACTATTTTTAAATGTGTAAAAGGCAAGAAAAGCATATAAAACCACTGTTACCAAATCATACATATCTCTATACCACGGTTGACCTATGCCCTCAATGTATAGCGGTGGTAAATTATGATGAAACAATACTATAAGAAAGGAAGCAAGAACAGAAAAAAGAGTCAAGTATCTGTATGAATTTAATGGAATGCGCTGAAATATGTGTTTATGGAATATGGAGGCATAAAATGCAAAAAGGACTAAAGTCCTTGAAAGGAGAAACAAATAAGCAACTTTATTTCTTGTATTCTTTGTTATAAAATCTGGAAAGAAAACGAAAGAAAGTATGTGGAAAAGGTCGGGTATCAGGGAAGGTATAAGAAAAAGTCCGAGAATATAGAGCCTTTCACATATGAATCGTCTGCCTAGAGCGATGAGGGTTATAATCAAGAACAAAAGAAGCACAAAAGAGCTTATTCTAAGAGTTGCTATCCAGAAGGCAAAGTCAGTCCTTTCAAGGACAAGCTGGTCTCTGTATACATAGGAAAACATGAAGACAAAAACCCCTCCGAGAATAAGAACTATACTTATATGTTTGCCCATGGGGACAATTATACATAATCGTAAGAACCACTCGGAGGTTTATGCCTGAGCAATTTTACAAGAAAATCTGCCACCTTTTCTGGCGGCTTCAGAGTTGTTGGGTCCTCCTGGGGGTATGCCCTTGCCCTCATCTGGGTTCTTGTGGCGCCGGGATTCAGGGCATAGACCTTTATGCCCCTATCTTTGAGCTCCTCAGCAAGAAGCAGGCTCAAACCTTCCACACCAAACTTGGATACCGCATAGGCTCCCCAGTAAGGTGCTGGTCTTTTGCCGGCTCCAGAGGACATGTTGACAATAAAAGAGTCCTCCATCATGTATGGCAGGGTGTATTTTGTTATGTAAAAGACGCCATTTATGTTAACCCTTATAACCTCCTCCCACACATCCTCCGGATAGTCCTGAAGAGGAACCCTCTCGCCCAGCACGCCTGCGTTGTTTACAAGAAGGTCCACACCGCCCATCTTCTCCACGCAAAAAAGCACAAACTCCCTGGCGGAGTCCCTGTCTGCTACATTGCAGGCTTTTATGTAGAGGGTGTCAGGATTTCCAATCTCCTCCTTCAGCCTCCTAAGGTCCTCTTCTCTCCTTGAACATGTGCAAACCTACCAGCCATCCTTTAAAAGCCTCTCCACTATAGCCCTTCCTATGCCCCTGCTTCCACCTGTCACTATCGCCCTTTTCCTCTCCATGCTTATATTTTAAGGATATAATAAAGACCTTAAGGAGGTAAAGCATGCTCTTGAACCTTGAAGTGAGAACTCAGCTCAGAGACATATTCTCCAAGGAACTGAAAGAGCCGGTAAATCTCAAGCTCTTTTCTCAGGCAATAGGATGTGAAACCTGTCAGATTGCAGAGGACCTTCTGAAAGAACTTGCTGATGTGGAGCCTGAAAAGATAAAGCTGGAGATTTACTCCCCACTGGTGGACAGAGAAATCAGCCAGCAGTATGGCGTTGAGAGAGTGCCCACCATAGTGATAGAGGGCGACAGAGACTACGGGATAAGATACATAGGGCTTCCCGCAGGGCTTGAGTTTACCACTCTTGTTCAGGGTGTGGTTCAGGTCTCAAAGAGAGAGCCAAAGCTCTCAGAAAGAACTGTGGAGATGCTAAAAAGCATAGACCTTCCCATGGAAATAATGGTCTTTGTCACCACATCCTGCGGATACTGCCCCTCTGCAGCCATAACCGCCATGAACTTTGCCATGGCAAGCGAAAACATAAAGGCACTCATAGTGGACGCCAGCGAAAACATGGACCTGGCTGAGAGGTTTCAGGTGGTAGGAGTGCCAAAGATAGTTATAAACAGGGGGCTTGCTGAGTTTGTGGGTGCACAGCCGGAGAACAACTTTCTTGGTTATGTGATATCCGCCTACGAGAAGCTGAGGAGAGAAAATGGACAGGCTTGAATACTTCAGAGGCCTTCTTGAAAAACAGCCAGAAAATCCTATGATTCACTACTCCCTTGCCCTTGAATACTACAGGCTCAGGGATTACGAGAGGACCATTGAGCACATGGAGAGATATCTTAGCCTGAAAGAGGATGAAGGTGCAGGCTACCGCATTCTGGCAAAGTGCTACGAAGAGCTTGGAGATTACAGTAAAGCTATACAGGTGCTCCAGGAAGGCATACAGAAAGCCCTTAAATACAAACATCCCAGTATGGCGGAGGAGTTCAGGTCTTGGGTAGAGCAGTTAAAGTCCTTGCAGTCCTTTTAGGACTTGCCGGTTTATCCATATCTCAGGAGCTTAAAGCCTGCTACAGGGCTTACCTTCTGTTTCTTCCCGTGGCTGAGACCTGCATAACATACAGGCAGGAAAACAACAACCTGAAGATAAACAGCAATGTAAGGACGATAAACGTTGGAAAGGTGGTAAAGAGGGTTTACAACAGGGGAGGTGCAGTTATAGAGCTGCCAGAACTTAAACCAAAACACTTTGTTTACTATCAGGAGGAGGGTGAGTTCAAGAGGTATCAGGAATACAGGTTCGGCAATGGCAGGATTAAGGTCACAGAGATAAAGTATGTAAAGTTAAGCGATGAGGTGGAAAAGAAAGAAGAGAAGGAATACGAATACAGGGGTTTTGTAGACCCATACACTGCAAGCCTTATTCTCTACAGAGATAGCTCTGTCAACCCTGCCGGCACTATAAAAATGTTCTACGATGATAAAGAATACTGGCTACCTTACAGTGTGGTTGGCAGAGAAAGATTAGAAACCCCCATTGGCTCCTTCAATACAAGGAAGCTGGAGGTCCATCCAAACATAGAAACAAAAGGGCTTTTAAAACCAAAGGGCGTATGGTATCTCTGGATAGATGAAGAGACGGAGGTGCCCGTAAGGATGGAGCTTAAATTCCTTATAGGTTCTGCCACTGCAAGGCTTGAAAGGCTAGAAGGGAATAAAGACCTTTTGAAAAATCTTCTGACTGCAAAAAGGTAGGGGGCTTGCGCCCCCAGATAAGATTACTTCTTCTGTTCTGCAGGAGCAGCTCCTTCCTTCTTCTCTTCCTTCTTGTGCTCTTGCTTGTGAGCCTTCTTTTTCTTTTTGTGCTCTGCCTTTTGCTCCTGCTTCTGCTCCTGCTTCTGCTCTTGCTTTTGCTCCTGCTTTTGCTCGGCAGGTTTTGCTGGCTGTGCCTGCTGTGCCATGGCTGCGCCTGTGAAG
Source organism: Aquificaceae bacterium (assembly GCA_037481935.1). Taxonomy (NCBI): domain Bacteria; kingdom Pseudomonadati; phylum Aquificota; class Aquificia; order Aquificales; family Aquificaceae; species Aquificaceae bacterium. The sequence goes on from JBBFKQ010000003.1 coordinate 129,438, forward strand.
GCTACTGCAAGCAGTAGTGAAAGGACCTTCCTCATGGTTGAACTTCCTTTTAGATTTTTGATGATTAAAAGAATACACGGAAGAAGATGAAAATTTCATGAAAACTCTACAGCTTCTGCTTGAGGAGTAAAAGGGATATCTGATAGAGTATGGAGGTCAAACCCACAAAATAGTAGAAACTGTGATGGTGTTCCAGAAACCACACGAGCCTGTAAGCTATACCCATAAGAAAGAGGGGAGACAGTGCGTTCAGGATTCCGGCTATGTAGTCTCTTGAAGAAGTTTTTTTGCTTTCATTAACTATTGTATTGAGGCTCAGCCTGTAAGTCTTAAAGTCTGTGGCGAAGGTTTTCCCCTCCCTCTGCGTCAGAAGCGACCCCCCCTCAAAGGTTATTTCTCCACCCCCCACCTTTGCCTTTTTTGCTATGACCACGCCTTCATTAAATTTGAAAAATATTCCTTCAAGATGGTTTCCATCTCTTTTCTCTGCATACAGTGTGAACTGTCCAAAGCTCTGAAAGCTCTTTGGGGGTATGGAGGTTATTATCAGGGCATAGTATTTCAGCATCAGCTGTCTCCTCACAAAGCCTATATCCTCCTCTCTAAGCATGTAAAACACAAAAGAGAGGGCAAGCAGTAGGGGGGAGAGCATTAAAAGGCTATTTTTATAGATGCTGGCGGGGCTGAGTCCAAAAGACTGTATTATGTGCAACTTTTTGCTCTCTTTGAGTTCAAAAAGACTGAAGGCAAAGGATATGAAAATTGCAGTCGGTAGCATGTAGGAAAAGTAAAATAAAAACCAAAGGAAAAAAAAGGGAAGGGAATCTCTTAAGGGCAACTGGAACACTATCTGGTCAAGTCTGATTATCTGGAATATTAGGAACAGAAAGGTAAGCAAAAAGCTGATAAGTATCCCAAGCCTCAAAAACCTCCAGAAAAACCAGCGGAATATCATCTAAGCTTGAGTTTTCCCTTTAGCCTTTCCTTCTGGTTTGGCTCCCCCTTCTTACCCCCCATAAGAAGCTCATAAGCTTTTTTGTAGTATTCCTGAGCCTCCTTTTCCCTTCCAAGTTTAACCAGGACATCTCCCATGTGTTCGTAAAGCACAGGGTCTTCCTTTTCCTTTTCAAGAGCTTTGAGAAGTAGTTCCTCTGCCTTGAGGTAATCTCCGCGGTAATAGAGCACCCATGCCATGCTATCTATGTATGCTGGGTTTTCAGGCTCCTTTTCCAGAGCTCTTCTTATGAGCTTTTCCGCCTCATCAACCCTTGCACCCTCATACCACAGAAGGAGTGAATATCCAAGATGGTTCAACAGCTCCGGGTCGTCAGGGTTGAGCTCAAGAGCTTTTCTGAGGTCTTCCTCTGCGGAGATAATCCTGCCAGCCTTGTCCTGAACTATGGCTCTGAGAAAATAGCCCCTGTAATCCTGAGGATTTATCTGCAGAGCTTTGTTTATGTATCTGAGGGCTTCCTGGAACTCTTCCCTCTCGTTGTATAGGCTAGCCATGAGAAGATTGAGCTGATAGCTATTTGGCTCTACTGCGAGCCCAGTCTTGAGCAGTTCTTCCGCCTTAGAGTATTCCTTTTTATCTATGTATATGCCTGCCAGTCTCTCTATGATTTTGGGGTTGTTTCCAACCTTCCTCTGAAGGTCAAGGTATATGCTCAGGGCTTTATCTGTCTCCCTGTCATACTCAAGAAGAAGTGCGTATGTGTAAGCAATGTCCGGATTGTCCGGGTTCTCCCTGTATAGCTTCTCCAGAAGCTCCTTTGCCCTTTTTGCTTCTCCGGACCTTATGAGAAGGAGGCTATACTGATACAGGTAGCCCCCATCTGGATAAAGCTCAGCCAGCTTCTGGTAGACCTCCTTCGCTTCCTGAAACCTCCCTGTTATTGTATATATGTTTGCAAGCCTCTCCAGGGCACTCCGGTTGTTGGGGTCCTGCCTGAGTATATCTTTATAAAGGTCCTCAGCCCTTGAGTATTCACCCCTCTGCTCGTATATGCTACCGAGGGTTATAAAGCCAGCCTCAAAGGTGCCCTTTACCTTGAGGGATTTTTCAAGGTAGTCTATGGCTTCTTGCTGTTTACCTTCAGAGAGGGCAATGCGCGCAAGCATAAAGTAAGGCAGCGGGTTGTCAGGGCTAATACTAGCCAGCTTAAGAAGCACACTGCGAGCCTTCACAAGCTCACCTCTTCTCAGGTATTCCTCCGCCAGAAAAACCATTATCTCCCTTGATTCAGGATTCTTTGAATATCCCTCCTCAAGCACCCTTAGAGCTTTATCCCCTTCTCTTCTCAAACTGTATACGTTGTGAAGGAGAAGGTATGGGTCTGGTATGTTGGGATACTTTGACTTGAACTCGCTGGCAATCCTGAGGGCCATGTTGCTCTTTCTCAGCTGAAGCTGTAATCTTACTGTATCTACATACAGGGAAGGTGTGGGTGCTCTTTCAAGAGCTCTCAGGCAGTAAGCCTCTGCCTTTGAAGGCTCTCTCTCCTGATACAGCCTGCAGAAAACATAATCGGTGTAGGGATTGTAAGCCAGCGATATGCTGGCAAATATCAAAAAAAAGAACAATCTCATTCCATACTCCTGTGTATAAGAAGTGGTATGTCAAGAGACCTCAAAAGCTCTGAGGATGTGCTTCCAAGAAGCACTCTCTTTAGACCGGACAGGCCCCTGCTTCCAAGAACCACCATGTCAATATGGGGATTTTCCTTCAAAAAGTTCTTTATGCCGTCCGCAGGCGACCTTTCTTCAAGCACATAGGAAGAAACCTCAAACCCAGAATCTCTCAACCAGCCCTCAATTTCCCCCATATGTTTTATCTTTTCTTCCCTGTATCTTTCACTCAGAACATCCCTTATACCCTCAACTACGGGAAGCTCTATGGTTTCTTCCACGTGCAGGAGGACTATGTGTGGAGAAAGAGGCTTTAAAAGCCTTACTGCAAATTCAAGGGCTTTTCTGGCATACTCTGAAAAGTCGTATCCTACCAGAACCCTTTTTATGCTCTCAGGCTCTTTCCCTTTCAGCACGAACACAGGCCTTCTGGAATACTTTACCACCTTTTCTGTGGTTGAGCCTACAATTATCCTCTCCACAAGACCCTTTTTATGGCTACCCATAAAAACAAGGTCAAAATCCTTCTCCTTTTCAAGCACCGCCTCCGCCGGATCTCCTACTTCAACAGAGACTTCCACCTTCAGAGGCTTCAGGAACTCTGCAAGAGCCTTTAACCTTTCTTTTGATTCCTCCTTTTTCCTCTCCTGAAGTTCTGCAAGCAGCTGAAGGTCCACTGTGCTCATCCCAAAGCTCTCCGGATATGGAAGGTAAAGGACTGGAGAGACCACATTGAGAAGATGGACCTCTGCAGAGTGGGCCTGACCGAACAGTTTAACAGTTCTGAGCAGCGGATTAGTTATCTCCGTAAAGTCAACGGGCACAAGAAACTTCATATCTATTCCCTCCAGCTTAATAACTTACCGGATACTTCTCAGCCAGACCCACCGAAGACCTCCTTAAAATTTATCTCAACTTCACACCTGCCAAGGCTAAATCTCTTGTCCATCTTTTCTCTGTATTTACCCACAGAAAGCTCAAAAACTTTAACCTCCTTCTCATCGGGATAAACCAAAACAAAATACTTCACACCTTCCCTTTCGCAGAGCTCAAACTTTAACCCTTCATCCATTTGCCTGCTGGAGGGTGAAACTATCTCCACAACCATTTCTGGAGGTCTTTCTACCCTTTCAGGAATCTCTCCGCACAGCACCATGAGGTCAGGCCTTATAACCGTATCGAAGGAGATAAACCAGTCAAGTTCAGCATAAACCTTGCATTCAGGACATTCTCTCAATGATAGGCGAAGAATTTCCACAAGAATTCCCAGAAGGTATTGATTAATTGGCCTTGGCGAGGCCATGGCGTAGGGCATACCTTCAACCAGCTCCCAGTCTCCCTGCCATTTTTCGTAATCCTCCACCGTGTAGTGGGGTCTGTGCTTATAGACTAAGCTCATGAAACTCCTCAAGGTTTAATTTAAGGACTTTTTCTATAAAGGTAAAGCACATTTCATTGCCCGCATACACATCAGTTCCCATGGAAAAGCCCTTTGTTAGAGCTACTCTTGCGCCCGCTTCCTTTGCTATAAGAGAGCCCGCAACCACATCCCACGGGTTAAGTTCAAATTCCAGAAGACCATCAAAAACACCCTCCGCAAGAAGGCACAGATCTACCGCCGCAGCTCCCGGTCTTCTCATGGCACCCACTTTATCAAAGACTTCCCTGAATATGTTCCAGTAGGAGTTAAGGTCCCTCTTTGCCCTTGAAGGATAGCCGTAGGCAACATAACACTGCTTTAGCTGGCCTTTCTGCTTTACGCCTATGGGTTTCCCGTTTTTGAATGCTCCACCACTGTCCACCGCCCAGTAAAGGCTATCAAAAACAGGCAGGTAGACAGCCCCCACCAGAGGTCTTCCTCTGTATAAAAGCCCCACTGATGTTCCAAAGATGGGAAAGCCCGCCACGAAGTTCTTGGTTCCGTCCAGTGGGTCTATATACCATACATAGTCACCATCTGCAGAGCCACCGTCCTCTTCTCCTACTACCAGATGGTCCGGCAGATACCTGCCTATGTGTTCCCTTATCCTTTCTTCAGAAAGTTTGTCCGCAAGGCTGTATATGTCCTTTTCCCCCTTCTCCATTACCGGGTTATCCTCCCTTCTGTAAAACTCTTTGAGCACCTGTCCGCCCAGAAGGCTTGCCTCCTTTGCCACTTTCAGAAATAGCTCAAGTTCATGCATCGTCCAGCACTTCTATGCAGGGTAGGCTGTTGCCCTCAAGAAGCTCAAGGAAGGCACCGCCCCCAGTAGAGACAAAGTCTATGGCGTTGTAAACCCCTGCCCTATGAATGGCGTGGTCCGTATCACCACCACCTGCTATGGTAAGTGCGGGCGACTGGGCAAGGAGTTTGGCGGTTTCGTAAGTTCCATCCTTGAACCTGTCAAGCTCAAACACACCCATGGGACCGTTCCATATTATGGTCTGGGCGTCCGCCACTATTTCCTTCAGAAGCCCCACAGAAACGGGTCCTATATCAAGACCCATCCATCCATCGGGTATCTCCTGCCAAGGGACAACCCTTGTGGGCGTGTTGTCTGAGATTTCCTTTCCTGTGACAAAGTCCACAGGAAGATATAAGCTCACATCAAGCTTTCTTGCTACCTCCATTATGTCCCTTGCAGTGGGAATTAGCTCCTCCTCCACAAGAGAGCCACCCACCCTGTAGCCCATAGCCTTTATGAAGGTAAAAGCCATAGCACCGCCTATGAAAAGCTTGTCAACCCTCTTTAAAAGGTTCTTTATTATGCCAAGCTTGGAGGAGACCTTGGCACCTCCTATTATGGCAACCACAGGCCTCTGGGGGTTCACCATAGCCTTTTCAAAGTAGCCTATCTCTTTCTCAAGGAGAAAGCCCATAACTGCAGGCTTTAAAAGCTGTGGAACGAGATACACAGAGGCGTGCTTTCTATGACATGTGCCAAAAGCGTCGCTCACGTAGACTTCTCCTAGCCTTGCAAGATTTTTGGCAAACTCCTCACTCCCCTTGCTTTCCCCTTCATGAAACCTCAGGTTTTCCAGAAGCACCACCTCTCCTTCTTTCATGCTGAACACTTCCCTCTCCACTTCTTCACCCACACAATCAGGAAGAACCTTTACCTCTCTGTTGAGATATCTTGAGAGTCTCTTTGCAACTGGTGCAAGACTGAGCTTTTCATCCCTCCCCTTTGGTCTTCCAAGGTGAGACATGAGAATTATCTTTGCCCTGGCATCCAGCAGATAGTCTATGGTGGGAAGGCTTGCTCTAATTCTGGTGTCGTCCTCAATGTTTCCCAGCTCATCCATGGGCACATTAAAGTCCACTCTCACAAGCACCCTTTTGCCCCTGAGGTCTACATCTCTGAGGGTCTTTTTCCTGAAAGGCATACCAGACCTCCTTAAAGGTCAAAGTCTATATCCTCGTCATCAAATTCTGGACTTTCGCTGACCTCAAGCACGCCCCTGAGGTTAAGGGCAAGCCTTTTCAGATTCTCAAGGTAAAAGACCACATCTTCGTAAACCTCCAGCATTGCCCTGTATCTTTTTATTTCTTCGTAGCCGAGCTTTCTTGTTTTGAGTAATTTTTTTACCGCTATCCTTGAAACAAAAGCTCTTGAATACTTTTCCTGCCATTCTTTCCAGAAGTCCTGACTGTTGACAGGGGCCTTAACTACGAAAAATTCTAAGTTTGATAACTCTTCCATGAGATTGAGGTCAAGGGTGTTTTTCACAGGTTTACCTCCTTTCAAAAATTATAACCCATAAGCTCCCTGAGCTTTTTTACAGGGTCTTTGCTTTTCATGAGGCTTGTTCCCACAAGGAAGGCGTCTACGCCAAGGTTTTCGAGCCTCAGCACCTGCTCTCTGTTTTCTATGCCACTTTCCGCTATTACAAACCTTGCACCCATCTCCTTTATCCTTGGAGCAAGTTTTTCTGAAAGACTTATGTCTACTCTGAGCGTGTCAAGGTCTCTGTTGTTTATGCCTATTATATCAGCACCTGCTGTGAGAGCCCTCTCTGACTCCTGGAGGCTGAAGACCTCCACCAGGTGAGAGAGTCCTAGCTCCTTAGAGTAATCAAGAAGGTCCTTCAGGAGCTTCTCCTCCAGAACCCTGACTATGAACAGCACAATGTCTGCGCCATAGGCTTTGGCTTCAAGAACCTGCACCGGGTCAAGGATAAAATCCTTCCTGAGAAGGGGGAGATTAACGCTTTTTCTGACCTCAAGGAGGTCTTCAAGAGAGCCACTGAAAAACCTTCTGTCTGTAAGCACAGATATGGCAACAGCACCAGCCTCCCCATACAACTTTGCCTGTTCCTTTGCGGGTATATCCTTTATTTTCCCCTCGGAGGGTGAAGATTTCTTGACTTCCGCTATTATCCTTGTCCTGCAGGAGGTAAGAGCTTTTTCAAAGGAATAGATTTCTTCCCTCAACCCAGCTAGGTCTTCCAGCCTCCTGACATAATCTGGGTCTTTTCTTATCTCACTCTTCTTATGCTGAATTATCTCTTCCAGCACCCCTATGGATAAACCCTCCTGTATTCCTTGCCCTCTTTCTTATAAATAGCCTCCACACCAAAGCCTTCTTTCATAAGCTCTTCGTATATGTCCCTTGCCTTCTGGTAGCCATGAACTGCAAGCACCACGCCGCATCTGGGGTCTATCTCGTCAGGTATGGGTATAAGCTTGGCCCTGCCCCTGAGGTATTTCTCCGCCCTTGTGCCCTCCGATATGGCGCTGAAGGTTATAAAGTGGTCCGGCTTTTCAGTAAAGGGGTTGAGCTCCATGAGTATGTGCCTTATGTGCAGTTTTACACCAAGTGCATGAAACTTAATCCAGTAGAGGATGGAAGGCTCTATAGCTTCAGACCTCTTTCTCAGAACCGCAACCACTTTACCCTCTTCCCTTTTCAGGCTGAGAAGCTCGTTGCCCGTCTGGCTACACCAGCTCATTATGTCTCTTTCAAAACCCGGGTCAGTAGATATAACTGTAAGCTTCTGCCCTTCGGCCAGCCTCTTCATTTTCTCAGAGGTCATAACAACGGGCAGTGGACACATAAGCCCCGTAAGGTCAAGAAGTTCTTCCTTCTCTTCTACCGCTCTCATTTCATCACCTCACACTGCTATAACCTTTGTCTGGGGTCTTTCTTCAAGACCCTCAATGTATAAATTTATAAGCTTTCCTGCCCTTTCAAGGGTCTTGAGCAACTCCTTATCGTAGAGATGTAAGGGGTTGCTGAAGTAGAAAGAAACATTGACCTCCCCCTTTTCAAGTTTTACAGGCACATGCAGACAGCAGTTTGTCCTGTCAATAAGAGGTTCTCTGAAAAGGTTTGCCTGTAGAGGTGTTATGCTTATGGTTTTGAGCTCAAACTTCTCCTTGATATTGGTGAGATATTCATGGAGGTTGTTGCTGTTCATAAGCTGGTCAAGAAGTATTCCAGCTCCGCCTGCACTCTGTGAAGAGGCCTCAAGCCTTGCATACTCCCTTGTAAGTCTAGAGTATGACCTTCTCAGGTTCTTTATGTAAAACCTCTCTTTTTTCAGAGCCTCCACAAGGTCTGGATGCATGGATGCTATGAAAAGGGCAAATAAGGCAGGCAGAAGGGCAAAGCCCCATGCACCGTAATAGTAAAAGCCAAAGCCTACAAGGAGCCAGAGGAACAGAATTCCCTCAAAGACCCTCCTGCTGGTGTAAAGAGCTACTGGTGCAAAAAGGGCGAGTATGGCTTCCTTCTGACCCAAGAGAAGAACAAGCAAAGGAAGGAAAGCCAGGTCTCCGTAATTTTTGAAAAGTTTCAGCCTGCCAGGATAGAGAAATACATACATGGCAAGGATAAGGTAGAGGACAGAGGGAATTACCACAAGAGCCTGATGCGAAGCTGGCTTACCCACGGAAAGGGCAAGGAAGAAAGCAAACAGAAGAACCCTTAATCCAAGAAATATAAGACCGACGTCCCTCAGCACATAAATATTTTACTCCACCTCTATCTTCTTTACCTTTTCCCTTTTTTCCTTTCCTTCTATTCTGTTTTCAAGCTTTCCAACTTCGTAGTCCACAAGAGTTTTGATTATCTTCCAGAAGGAAAGCTCCATAGTGTAGAGATTTTTCATAACCTCCCTCCTGACCTCTTTTGGAGGGAGTAAGAGCTCAAAAAACCTGAACATATCCCTTCTGAGCTCCTCCACCTGTTCCTCAAGGCTCTCCTGCCTGACTTCTTCCTTGTCTTTCATGCTTTTAAATATATCTCAGAGCCTCATGAGCTTCAAGAACTCTTCAACTGCCCTCTCCATACCCCAGAGAAGGGCATTGGAAACTATAGAATGCCCCACATTCAGCTCTTCCACAACGCCTGATAGCTCCCTTACGAGAAGAGGAGTATTCTTGTAAGTGAGCCCGTGACCTGCATAAACCCTCAGCCCAAGAGATTTAGCCATGAGGCCTGCGTCCTTGAGCCTTTTGAGCTCATCAAGAGCCTCCTGCAGACGGTGGGCGTTAAAGAGATTTGCATACTTTCCAGTATGGAGCTCCACGGCATCAGCGCCCACGTTCTTGCTTGCGTAAAGCTGAGCCTCCTCAGGCTCTATGAAGAGAGATACCTCTATACATGCAACTTTAAAATCCTTCAGGTATTCCTTCAGGTATTCTTCCATGCTCACCACGTTCAGCCCACCTTCTGTGGTTATCTCTTCCCTTCTTTCTGGCACAAGGGTTATCCTGTTTGGCTTTACCTTCATGGCTATGTTTTTCATCTCCTCTGTGGGAGCCATTTCAAGGTTTACGGGAATATGCACCGCTCTCTTTATGAGCTGTAGGTCCTCTTCCTGTATATGTCTTCTGTCTTCTCTCAGGTGAAGGGTTATCTGGTCTGCCCCCGCCTGCTGGGCTATCAGCGCTGCAAAAAGAGGACTTGGCTCAAAGGTTTTCCTTGCCTGTCTGAGAGTTGCCACATGGTCTATGTTTACACCAAGCCTCATGAAGGTCCTTATAAGAAAATTATATCCTCATCTTCAACGTATTCACCCATACTAATCTGCAGTAGCTCCGCCACTATAAAACCAGTATTCTCTATACTGTAAGGAGTAGTTCTGTATGCGTGAAAGGATTCACCAGAAGTGTAATAGGACTTCTCACTTCCTATGCTTATCTGCAGGGTGCCTCTGAGCACCGTCCAGCTCCTGCTGTGATGCATGTGCATACGAAGACCTGTGCCCCTGCCGGGAAGTATGCTCACCTTATGTATGCGGTAACCATCACCGGACTCTAAGAGGAGTTCGGTTCCCCACTCGTAGCTTTTCTCAAGATGATAGTATGCCTCCCTGAGCCCCTTTTCTTTGAGAAGCCTGACGACATCTCTCACCTTAGCGGCACTTCCCCGCCTCATCACCAACACTGCATCTCTGTCCTCTACCACTACGGTGTCCTGAATATCTACAAGGCATACAAGTTTCCCGTTGCTGTATACCAGATTACCTTCACTGTCAAGGCAAATACCCCTTCCCACGCAGGCGTTGTCCCTTTCATCCTTCTCCATTATGGAATAAAGACCGTCAAAAGAGCCCACGTCACTCCAGAAAATATCCATAGGAACTACAGCGCCCCTTTTTGTTTTCTCCATTTCTATGTAGTCAAAGGATATATCTGGAAGCCTTGAGTAGTTTTCCAGAAAGCCGTGATAACCCTCCAGCATGAAGCCGTATATTTCTGGAGCATTCAGCCTGTATTCGTCAAAGACAACCCCCAGCTTGAAAACAAAATTCCCCGAGTTCCAGAAATAAAAGCCCTCCTTCAGCATTTTCTCCGCCCTTTCCCTCTCTGGCTTTTCGATAAACTCATCTATTGTGTAAGCCTTAAGCCTCCCGTACTCCTCTATAGTTCCTCCCGCCCTTATGTATCCAAAGTTGACCTCTGGCCTCGTGGGCTTTACACCAAAGGTAACCAGATAGCCCTCCTTGGCTATATCCTCTGCAAACTTCATATATTCCACGAAGGACTCCTCGGGCTTTATGAGATGGTCAGAAGCAAGTACTGCAACAACCTCTTCATCGTCAACCATCAAAAATTCCTTGATGTATAGCAGTCCAAGAGCAACCGCCGGACCCGTATTTCTTCTGTAAGTCTCTACAATAACGCTGTATCCCTCGTAAGGATACAGGTCGTTTACAACCTTGTGCTGGTATTCCTCGTTAGTTACGATAACTATGTCCTTGTGGTCTACGAGCCTTAGAGCCCGCTCATAAGTTAGTTTGAGAAAAGACTTACCTTCAAAGAGTTTCAAAAACTGTTTGGGGTGCTTTTCTCTAGAGAGGGGCCACAATCTTGTTCCACTACCCCCTGCAAGTATAAGCACCTTCATAGTCCTACCTCCTTCAGGCTATTTCTGAAAATAAAAAGCCTTTCTAGACTGCCACATTTGTTTCCTTTCACAACATCGTAGTTCATAAGAAAAAAACTCCTCAGACCATAACCATATAAGTTTTTTATGTATTCTAGTCTATTTATGGAATCCATATTATCTACAATTACATCTGCACGCTCGTTGTTTGGCATGTAGTGAGCAGAATGAATAGGTTTGCCGTATTTGCTGAAAAACTGGCAGTTTTTGAGTATTCTCTGAGGGTTGCTGTATCCGCTGTTTTCAGACATCTTTAAGTCAAACTTTCTCTGGAAGGACACTGCATTGCCGACATTTATGACTGGCTCAAAGAACCTGATAAAGTTCATACCCTCCTTAAATTCCACTAGTCATCCTCCAAAACAAACTCCGTAATCTGCGTCAAGCTTACTATTCCTTATGAGCTCTACAGCCATAAGGAGATCTTCTTGTAGTCTTGAATAATAAGCTTCATTGAGCTGATTGATGCTATCGGTGTAGGATGGTTTGTGCTCGCAGTTAGAGCTAAGCCTACAGGCGGTATAAGTGGACTGCTCTGTAGTCAGGGCTATGTATCCCTTTGTCCTTACCTGAGACTTCAGGATAGATAGCGCTTCCTGAAGGTTTTGAAGAAAAGTTTCAGATATGTAGTATTCTCCAAGAATGGCTGGTCCAAGCTCTGGATTCTGTCCATCGTAGTTTTCCCATATTTCGAGCATGAGACTGTAGCCTCTCTGAAGTGCCTGCAGGATTTTTTCGCTAATATAAAGGGCATTGCCCTCAAGTCTAGTCTTTGTGAGGGATAGAACAATCACCTTTTCACAGTTCTCCTTCAACCTCCATTCAAACACTGGTGGTATAATCCTTATCTTGGAGAGGTAATAAACAAGGGGTAGCAGACGTTTATCCTGCATGCGGAAATTCCTTCCATAGTCCATCAGAAAAGTATTTATGTCCTCCTCCGGTCTGCGTATAAACCTCAGGGTGCTACCTGCACCTATAACAATATATGGTCTATCGTAAAATGTATCCTCACATACATTATTGGAAAGCCTAAGACTTCCCCTTATGGACACTTTTGCAAAGTTCCTTCCACTTTGTCATCACTGAGAAAGTTTATATCCCTGAAGCTGTATTCCGCCACTCTGTAGCCAGCTGAAATTTCCCTGTCCTCCTCACTAATTTCCCTTTTCCGCTGATTCTTACCCTGCCACCTATTTATATAGGGAACTCCTGCTTTGGCTTTTTGCCTTGCAGGATTTACCAAATCAACGTTGATATTCACCAATCCTTCAGATGCGGAAGGAGCCTGATTACTTGTATTATTACCGAAAACATGTTCTTTGCCTAGCGGTCTTTGAAGCAAGCCAAGTGCAAGGACAAACCATACACCTGCAAGTATAAAGCTGAGAATACGGAGCATTATGTGATTATAGCACGGACTTAAAGTGAGCCAAACTTTGCTCCAAGCCAGTCTGACTATAATCTTTCATTCTCAGTCTGCTTAGATTATATTATACCTATGCTGGAAATAAAGGAAAGAGACCCTCTGAGCAATCTTTTTCTTGAGGTGCTGGACGACCCCTCAAAAAAGGAAATGGTCTTTTACATCATGTGCTATTCACAAATCGTAAGGAGGGAGGGAAATCCATATGTGGAGCTTGAGAAGTTCCTCTCCTGTGCCTACAGAAACTTCCGGAGCGCAAGGAATTACTGGAAGGATGTGCTTGTGGAGATGAACCTCTTTGTCATATCTGACCTGTATGGAAATCTTTACATGGGCAAGGACATATACAGGGTAGAAGAAGGTGGCATATACCTTATAACTATAAGAAGCGAATACCTCAACCTCTTTGATAACATAAGCCAGAAGGCTCTCAGGCTCTGGAACATACTCAGCAGAACAGTGCTTTATAGAAAGCATGTGACCGCTCAGGATGCTGTAATCATCTCAACCTTGATGTTCAACGAGGGTCTTTACGATGAGTTAAAGAATTACTGTGAAGTCTGTATTGAAAGATATCCAAGCGAGAAGAAATATTTTAGAATGCTTGACAGGCTTGCAAGTGTGTATTCAGGTGAGAGAAAGGATTTGATAAGGGAAATAAGAGAGGTCCTTCAGGAGGCTCAAGCCCTGGGAGATGTTTACTATGGGCTTAACCTTTTCAAGCTGAGAAAAGACCTGGAGGCCCTGCTCAGAAGGGTGGAGGCAGGGAAGAGTATAAGCCTACTGAAGATAGAGTTTATAAACCAGAAAAGGAAAGGGGGAAGCTGGCTAAGAAGATTCCTTAAGAGGTTTAAGGATGTGATAGATAAAATATTTAGAAGGGACAATAACCTCCACCTATTTGAGGGGGCTTTATGTTCAAAGAATTTTCAGACCCCATACATCAACTCATAAAGGCCTACGACTGTGAACTGAAGGTTATAGACAGTTTTCCCCTTCAGAGACTCAGGTTCATAAATCAGCTTGGCATAGCTTACCTGGTCTTTCCCTCTGCCCAGCACAGTCGGTTTGAACACTCCCTCGGAACTATGGAGCTCGCAGGGCGCATATTTGAAAGTCTGGGGCTCAGGGACAAAAGGCTATATCAGCTTGTCAGGCTTGCCGGTCTCCTGCATGACGTGGGGCACACGCCCTTTTCCCATACAACAGAGGTCCTTCTTGGAGACAAAAGCCATGAGTCCATAGGGGAAAGGGTGGTCTATGAGGAGGGAATACTGGATACACTCAGAAATTGTGGATATTCTTATGAAGATATAGAGCTTATTGTAGAGCTTGCCTTTAAGAAAGGAGGAAATCTGCCAAAGATAATCACCGGAGAGTTTGGGGCAGACAGAATGGATTATCTCAGAAGAGATGCCTACTTCTGCGGGACTTCATACGGCTTTTTTGACTACAGCAGGCTTTTAGAAAATATGGTGCTGGTGGATGGCAGAAAATGTGTTCACATAAGCGCCCTAAGGTCTCTGGAGAGTTTTATACTTGGAAGGTATTTTATGTATTCCCAGGTCTACTTTCACAAGGTGGTGCGTATACTCAACATACACTTAGAGGAGGTGGTGCAGGACTTTCTGGAAAGGGGGCTTTTGAGCCGGGAGGATTTTTACAGGAAAACTGACCAGCACATTCTCCATTTGATGATAGACAGACAGGGAGAGGAAAAGGTGAGGAGGGTGCTGGGAAGGGAGCATTTCAGGCAGGTCTTTTCCACTTCATCAAAGGGTATGTTTGAATTTGTCAGAGATAGAATTCTTGAGAAGTATGAGGAAAGCCTTTTCAGGTTTGACCGCGTGAGCAAAAGGGTGCTGGATGAGGACATACCTATATGGGACGGGCATGACATGCTCAGCCTGAAGGAGGAGTCTTATCTTGTGGCCTCCCTCAGGGATATAGAGGTTTACAGGATATACGCACATCCCGAGCACAGGGACGAGGTAAGGGAATATGTTCGCAAGGTATCTAAGTAATTCACGCCTGACCACCATAATGCTGGTTCGTCTCACTACCCTTGTAGGTATACTTTCCCTGTGGAATGTATCAGAGCCATTTTACCTTTTTGTTTTCTCACTCCTGTATCTTCTCGGTGTTCCCATGGACATAAAGGGTGTGTATCCTGTAAGAAGGCTTTTCCTGAACTTTCTTGGTATAGCTCTCAGCCTTTATTTCCTCTCTTCTCTCAGCCTTGAGGACCTTCTCAGACCCTTTTCCCACGTGGTTCTTCTGCTTATCTCCATAAAAAGTCTGGAGGAGAAAAAGCCAAGAGACCTGTATCAGATGCTTCTTCTCAGCCTTTTTGCAGTGTCCATATCCACAGCCTACAACCTGAGCCTGAGTTTCCTTCTTGTCTTTCTTCTCCATAGCCTTCTCGGTGTTTCTTCTCTTATCTTCCTCAACCTCTACAGAACTGCTGGAGAGAAAAGGTTTGACCTTAATATTTACAGGTATTTTGTCGTATCAGGAGTATCCCTTTTCTTTATGGTCGCCCTTTTCACCCTCCCCTTCTTCTTTCTGCTTCCGAGAACTCAGGCTCCTCTTTTTGACCTTTTCTCCAGAGGCAGTGGTCTCAAAACTGGTCTTGCCGAGAGCGTAAGCCTCGGGAAGGTAGGGGAGATACAGGAGGACAACACAGTTGTCCTGAGGGCATACGGGCTCCCTCAGCACATGAAGGAGCCCTACTGGAGAGCTGTGGTCTTTGGGAGTTATGTCAAAGGCACATGGCTGAGGGTAAAGGAAGAGGCCTTTCAAATGCCTGCAGGAGGCGGAAACCTCCTTTACACCCTAGTGCTTGAACCCTCTTTTGACAACATGATACCAGCCCTTGATTATCCCTACAGAGTTCTCAGCGTAGAGGGTATGTCTTCCAACGCCTACATGACAACAGGAAACACCCTGCGCCTTGACAGGGAGATAAACAGAGCTATAAGGGTAAAGGTAAGTTCCTCAAACAGCCTATATCTTGAGGAAGACCCCGGGGATTACCTGCAGGTGCCTCAGGATGTGAGCCCCAATCTGAAAAGGCTGGCAGAAGACTTGTCCAGAGATACGAAGAGCGACGCTGAAAAACTCAGAAGGGTAGTGGAGCATTTTTCAAAAGGCTACCAGTACAGCCTCAAGCTTGAAAAGTATGAGGGCGACCCACTTGACTACTTCCTCTTCGTATCAAGGAAGGGGAACTGCGAATACTATGCCAGTGCAACTGCACTACTCCTGAGGCTTATGGGAGTTCCTGCAAGGGTTGTGGGGGGCTACAGAGGTGCACTGTGGAACCAGTATGGAGGTTATCACATAGTGACAAACTCCATGGCACACGTGTGGGTTGAGGCTTATGTAAACGGAAGATGGCTGAGGGTGGACACAACACCCTCTTATACCTCACCCGCAGTCAGAAAAATCTCATCCCTTGCCCTCATAAGGGATTCCATAGTGAGCTTCTGGTATTCAAACATAGTGGGCTATTCCTCACAGAAACAGATAAGGCTTTTCAAAGGCATAGGAGAAGGCATAAAGGCAGAGTTCAGCATAAGCAACCTCAGAAAAAGGTTCTTTGAGTTAACTCAGCTTATCTTTCTGGCTCTTACCTTCTATCTTGCCTTCTACCTCTTTCAGAGGTCCAAGAAAACGCCTGAAAACCTTTATCGCAGAACAAGGGAACTTCTTCACAGAGAGGGAATAGTGGGGGAAGATGCTCTACCCGAAGATATCATATCCGCCTGCAGAGATACAGAGTTGCACAGGTATGTGAAGTTCATAATCTCCATCTACCAGAGGCACAGATATTCTCCCTACAGGGTTTATCCCGATGAGATAGAGGAAGGCTACAGGACCCTGAAAAGGCTGAAAGAACTCATCCGTAATTCTCGTCACTCCTGACCTTTATGACCGTGTGCACGTTCCCTCTTGGGTTGAAATCCCCAATAACCTCAAGAAATCTGGGTTTGAGAGTTTCCTGAAGGGCTGTGTATATTTCATTGGTCGCCTGCTCATGGGAGATGTAGCGGTTTCTGAACTTGTTGAGCCAGAGCTTTAGAGACCTGAGCTCCACGATGTATTTATCCGGTATGTATCTTATCCTTATGGTGGCATAGTCGGGATAACCTGAGCGTGGGCAGAGGCATGAGAATTCAGGGAAGGTTATTTCAATCATGTAGTTCCTTTCAGGCGTAGGGTTTTCCCAGGGTTCAAGCTGGGCCTCTTCTATGGCAATCTCTCCGTATTTTCTCTCCATAGGCTTCTATTTTAGGCTCTGTATGAAATAAATTCAATCCTCTAAGGGCACATGAGTAGAACATAAACCCCATCAAACTCTCTTCCTTTTAACACGGGTCTGCACTGACTGAGCTCATCCATGTATTTTTCCCTTGTTATTACCATCCCCCTTGCCTGCAGTGGCTCTTCCAGCCCTTTTATGCACTTACCCGAGTAAAAAACAAGGGCAGAATCCTCAGCCCTGTAAAAGTGGAGAAGACCATGGTAGGACTTAAGCACCGGATAGGCTTTTGGTGCGAACCTTTCCCTTTCGTAGAGATAGAGGGGTGGCATGAGAAGAAGCAGGGCTACGAGGGACAGTCCTGTTATAACCTTCATGTATCTTTCGCTTACCACATGAGCCAGCATGATTGCAAGGGGCGGGTAGGAAAGAAGTATGTAGTGATGAAGCTTGTTTCTGGCAAGGCTGAAAAACACCAGGACGAAGGAAAACCAGAGCAGAAGGGGGATCCAATCTCTCCTGAAGCTTTTTATAAGTTTTGGATACAGGGGTATATACCAGAGGGTTGCCACCGCAATAACAACAAGATAGTAGTAGAAGGGTGCGGGATGCGTTGACCTCTGCCCCGTGTATCTCATAAAGTTTTCGTATACAAAAAATCTGTAGAAATACTCGTATCCATGCTGGGCAACCATGAAAACATACCAGGAGGAACCAAGCAGGAGAAAGATGGCTACGCCAACTGGACTGAGAAAGTTGAAACTTCTTCTCCAGAGAAAGTATATGCCCAGGGCAAGCACTACCCCCACAGGACCCTTTGTAAGGAAGGCAAGGGCAAGGGCAATCCATCCCAGAGTGAACCTTCTCTTCAAGAAGGCATAGAGCCCTTGCATGGCAAAGAAGGTGTTGAGCATCTCTGGCACAAAGGCCCTTGACTCAAGCCACATGTGAGGGAAGGTAGCAAGAATAAGGGCACTTTTGAGGGCTATGTCTCTTGAAAAGAACTCAAGAGCTATCCTGTAAGTAAGGAATACAACACCAATCGCAGAAAGACCTGAGACCAGCCTTGCAGAAAACTCATTAAGGCCAAAAAGGTATGAGCTAAGAATCGCCATCCAGTAGAGCATAGGTGGTTTTTCAAAGCGGGGCTGGCAGTTATACATGGGGGACAGAAGGTCTCCACTTTTCAGCATATTCTGGACTGCATCTGCATTTCTTCCTTCGTCAATAGAAGTAAAAGAGAGTATCCAGTTTCCTACTATGAAAAATACGAGCGAAAGGATTAAAACATGACGCAAACCATAAGGAAACATAAGGCACCTATGGACCAGCCAGCGAGCACGTCCAGTGGAAAGTGAGCACCCATGTAGACCCTGCCATAACCCACAAGAAGAGGGTAGGCAAACAGAAGGGGCTTTAACAGAAGGGGTGAACCCTTCAGGAGACAGAGGGCTACGGTTATGGACATGGCCGAGTCCCCTGAGGGAAAAGATTTCAGCCTGAGCTTTTCAAGGAGGTATACATCTTCAAGAACCGCAGAGGGCCTCTTTGCCCTTACCGTATACTTGAGAGCCTTGACTATAAGAGCCTGAAGGAGCATGGCAAGGACATACTTCATAAACCTCGGGTCTCCAAGAATAAAAAGAAAAAGACCCACGGAAGCACCAAACCAGCCCTTACCGAGAAGGTAAAAGTATCTGTAAAAAACATCTAATAGTGGATGTCTGCTGTGGTTTATGATGTAGAAAAGCTGGTGATTGAAAGGGACCTTCTCTATGTTTATCATGTGTATCTGTAGACTATCCTGCCCCTTTGGACCTCTTCTGGCACAAGAACCACCTTCTGGTCGCTCATGAAGGAAACAAAGCCCTCTATGAGCCCTGCAAAGAAGTAGACCACAGGAGAATTGATAAGGTCCTCGCCCACAATTGCATCTGTGAATATATCCTCCTCTGCGATAACTCTTCCCTCCTCTTTTCTCAAAGATTTTGAAAACCCAAGGTCTTCAAGTATTACACATGCGCGTCTCAGAGCCTCCTCCTTTGGCAGGTTCTCTGGAAAGTGTCCTATAAGACTTTCCAGTAGCTTTGGTCCTGCCTGTTTGCCCGCATCACGCATCACAGCCTTTGCACCTTTATCTCCAATAAGATTTTTTACACCCTCCGCCATATTGACTATGGCAAGAAGAAGAATATCTGCATCAATCATTCCTTTACCCTCCTCTATTAATTGTAGCATGCTCCCTCTTTTTCTGTAGATTAGGGGTGCTTATAAAAGCTATAAGCTTTGCTTAACCTACAGACTCGTAAATTCTTCCCCTGAACTTTGCACCCAGAGAAAGAGCAAGTTCTTCTGTTTTTTTCATATCTACACCTTCATAATCTACAGCGGTGGCTATCACCTCAAAGCCCTCCATTACTGCGGTTTTTATAAAGTCTATCACCTTTTCAAAGGCGTCAGGCTGTGCTGGTTTGCAGACCCTGTCGTAGGTTTCCCTGTCGGGTGCATTCAGACTCACAGACCATACATCTACAAGACCTTTAAGCTCTTTGAGCTTTTCCTTCGGGAGGAAGGTAAACATGAGACCATTGGTGTCAACCCTTACCCTTCCACCCCTTTCCTTTATCCATTTTGCTATCTCCTTAAGGGCGGAGAACCTTAGAGTTGGCTCCCCGTATCCGCAGAAGACAACTTCCTGGTATTTCTTGGGGTCTCCTATTTGCCTTATGACTTCTTCCACTGTGGGGTCCCTTGAGACCCAGACCCAGTAGCCCTTAACCATGAAGTTTCTCTCCCTCTCTCTCTGACAGAAGGTGCAGTGAAGATTGCACTTGTTGGTGAGGTTTATGTATAGCTTGTTGGTTATTACGTAGGTTATGGTCTCCTCCTGACCCTTGGTAGAAAGGTTAAAGAGGAGCTTTGCATTTTCTGAGGTCATCCTCTCCACGTCCTCTAAAGAGCAGTTAGGTATGAGCTGAGCCATGACCTCTGCGGTATAGCGAATATAGGGGGGCTTGTTGGGTCTTCCCCTCACTGGCTGGGGTGCAAGGAAGGGTGCATCTGTTTCTATGAGGATTCTTGTGGTAGGCGTCCTTTTTACAACCTCTCTCAGGTCCTGGGCGTTGGGGTAGGTAATTATGCCCGAATAGGAAATGTAGAAGCCAAGGTCCACGCAGGCTTTCATAAATTCATAGGAGCCAGTAAAACAGTGCATCACACCACCCACTTCGTAAGCCTTCTCCTCCTTCAGAATTCTCAGGGTTTCCTCCTCTGCATCCCTTGAGTGCACCACTATGGGAAGCCCAAGCTCTCTGGCTATGGCTATCTGCTTTCTGAAGATGTCTTCCTGCCTCTTTCTGTCAGAATAGTCCTTGTAGAAGTCAAGACCCATCTCTCCAAGGGCTTTTACCTTAGGATGTTTTTGAGCCAGCTCTCTGAGCCAGAGAAGGTCTTCATCCCTGACCTTATCCGCCTCATGTGGATGAAAGCCCACCGCACAGAAAACATGAGAGTGCTCCTCTGAGAGCCTCAGGGCATTCTTTATGGTTTTTCTGTCATAGCCCACCGTTATTAGATATTCAAGACCCCGGTCCTGAAGGGTCTCTTCAAGGTCATCTTTTTTTAAAAGGTCAAGATGGCAGTGGGTGTCTATCATGGCAAGAAAAAGATAAGGGGTAGGAAAATCCTTTCAATGGCGATTGTCATAGCCTGAAGTGCTCTTTTATCCTTTTGATTATACTTTCTGCGGTAAAGCCAAAGTACTCCATAAGCACATCACCCGGTGCGGATTTTCCAAAGGTTTCAAGCCCTATCACCAGTCCCTCCGTCCCCACATACCTGTGCCAGCAAAGGCCCCTTCCTGCCTCAACCGCCACCCTCCTTTTTATCTCTGGCGGTAGAAGGGCCTTTTTATAGTCCTCTTCCTGCTCCTCAAAAACCTCAAAACTTGCCATGTTAATAACCCTGACCTTAAGACCTTCCTGCTGGAGCATTTCGCCTGCCTTTAGGGCCGGATGCACCTCTGAGCCGCTTGCAAGGATTATGAGCTCTGGAAACCCATCGCAATCAAGAAGCGTGTAGGCACCCCTCCTTATGCCTTCAGCGGGTGGATACTTTGCCCTGTCTATGAGAGGCAATTTCTGCCTTGTGAGTATGAGGGCTGTTGGTCCTTCCTTTCTCTGTATAGCCATGTCCCAGGCTATGGCCGTCTCCTCTGCATCCGCAGGCCTTATAACTCTGAGGTTTGGAATCAGCCTCAGGGAGCTCAGATGCTCCACTGGCTGGTGAGTGGGTCCGTCCTCACCAAGTCCTATAGAGTCGTGGGTAAAAACATACACCACCTGAAGGCCTGCCATACTGGCCAGCCTTATGGAGGGCCTCATGTAGTCAGAAAAGACGAGAAAGGTTCCACCATAAGGAATTATGCCCCCATGGTATGCCATGCCGTTCAGGATTGTGCCCATTCCATGCTCTCTCACGCCAAAGTGGATGTTTCTTCCAGTGGGGTTTTCCCCAGAAAAATCGCCCATACCATGCAGGTATGTGTTGTTGGACTCAGAAAGGTCTGCAGAGCCCCCAAAGAGGGTGGGTAGATGGGGAGCTATGGCGTTTAGCACCTTCCCACTTGCCTGACGGGTGGCCATAGGTTCGGTAAAGACCGGAATGTGCTTTCTGTATTCCTCGCCCCAGTCTTTTTTGAAGGCTTTCAGAAGAAGCTCTGCCTCCTGAGGATACTTCTCCCTGTAGGCTTCAAAAAGCCTGTTCCATTCTTCTTCCAGCTCTCTACCCTTCCTTATCCTCTCTTCTCTATATGCCAGTGCCTCCTCCGGCACATAAAACTCTTCTTCTGGCCAGCCAAAATTTCTCTTTGTCTGAAGAGCATTTTCTCTTCCAAGGGGTGCACCGTGAACGCTGGCATCATCCTGCTTTGGTGAGCCATAGCCCAGATGCGTTCTCACCGATATGAAGGAGGGCCTTTCCTTCTGCCTTAGGGCATTCTCTATTGCCTTTTCTATATGCTGCAAGTTGTAGCCATCCTCTATGTGCTGAACATACCAGCCAAAGGCCTCAAACCTCTTGCAAACATCCTCTGACCAGGCAAGGGATGTGGGCCCATCTATGGAGACTCCGTTGTTGTCGTATATTACCACAAGCTTATTTAGCCTCCAGTGAGCTGCCAGCTCCCCAACTTCGCAGGAAACCCCCTCCATCAGGTCCCCATCGCTCACCAGTGCAAAAGTGTAGTGGTCAATTACAGGAAACCCTTCCCTGTTAAAGAGGGATGAAAGATACTTTTCCGCAAGAGCCATGCCAACCGCGTTTCCTATACCCTGGCCCAGGGGTCCTGTGGTTGCCTCCACACCGGGGGTCAGAAAGTTTTCAGGGTGTCCGGGCGTTCTGCTACCGAGCTGTCTGAAGCCTCTGAGGTCTTCAAGGCTGAGGTCATAGCCCATCACAAAAAGAAGAGAATAGAGCATGGCGCTGGCATGACCTGCAGAGAGCACAAAGCGGTCTCTGTTTATCCAGCCCGGGTTTTCTGGGTTAAAGCGCAGAAAGCGGTCAAATATAAGATATGCTATATGGCTTGCTCCCAGGGGCATACCCGGATGCCCTGACTTTGCCCTCTCTACCTGGTCAACGCTCAGAAATCTTATGGTGTTTATAAGAAGCTCGTCCCTATTCATGCCCTGACAAGCTCCTCCCTTAGTTCCTTTGCGGTCTCCACCATGTTTTTCAGTGAAGGAATAACCTCTTCCCATCTTCTGGTCTTTAGGCCGCAGTCGGGGTTTACCCAGAGGAGTTCCACAGGAAGCACCCTCATGGACCTTTCAAGAACAGCTTTGATTTGCTCCTTTGTGGGGATAGCCGGTGAGTGTATGTCGTATACACCTATGCCTATCTGTCTGTCCCATCCTCTGAAGTTTTCAAAGGCGGATATTATCTCTCCCTTGCTGCGAGAAGCCTCTATGGATATGACATCAAAGTCCATCTGGTAGATGTAATGGAGAACTTCATTGAACTCACTGTAGCACATATGGGTGTGTATCTGAGTTTCTGGCCTTGCCTTTGAGCATAGCCTGAAGGCCTTTACCGCCCAGTCAAAATACTCTGGCCAGTCCCTTCTCTTGAGAGGCGCTCCCTCTCTGAAAGCCGGTTCATCAATCTGAATCACCTTTATGCCAGCCTGCTCAAGGTCTCTCACTTCCTCAAGAAGGGCAAGAGCAATCTGGTAGGCTATCTCCCTTTTTGGGATGTCTTCCCTGTAGTAGCTCCAATTGAGGATGGTGACAGGTCCAGTGAGCATGCCCTTGACGGGCTTTTCTGTCAGGGACTGGGCATAGGCAATCTCCTCCACTGTCATGGGCTCTGGTCTGTGCACATCGCCGTATATGATGGGCGGCCTGTAAACCCTTGAGCCGTAGGAGAGCACCCAGCCATGTTTTGTGGTGGCAATGCCTTCCAGCTTCTGGGCAAAGAACTCCACCATGTCTGTCCTTTCAAACTCGCCGTGAACCAACACATCAAGCCCAATTTCTTCCTGAACCTTTATAAGGTCTTCTATCTGCTTTCTGATAAATTCCCTGTATTCCTCCTCCGTAATCTTTCCGGAGGTGTATGCAGTCCTCGTTTTTCTTACCTCCTCCGTCTGTGGAAAGGAGCCTATGGTGGTGGTAGGAAGGAGAGGAAGCCTGAGAATATCCTGCTGAAGCCTTATCCTCTCCGCATATGGCATTTCCCTCTCAAAGTCCTTATGGGTAAGACGTGCTACCCTTTTTCTTACCTCCTCCCTTATGCCAAAGGCCTGGAGGGCAAGCCTTTCTGATTCTTCCACTTCCCTAAGAGCCTCCTCCTTCCCTTCAAAGGCCTCTCTGAGAACTTTCAGCTCTCTGAGCTTTTCCCTTGCAAAGGAAAGTCTTTCCCTGAGACCCTCTGGAAGGGCATCTTCGGGAGCTACGCTCACAGGAAGGTGGAAAAGGGGGCAGGAATTGGAGATTATAAGGTCTTCTGCGTATTTTGAAAGTTCCTCTACAAGCCCTAACTTTTCTCTGAGGTTTGCCCTCCATACGTTCCTTCCGTTTATTATGCCCGCTATGAGTGCCTTACCTTTGGGAAAGCCCTCCCTTCTGAGGTTCTGGAGGTTTTCTCCGTTGGAAACAAGGTCAAGCCCAAGGGCTTTTACTGGCAGGTCCACAAACCTTCTGTAATCTGAAAGGCTATCGTAATAGGTAAGCACATATACATCAAGATGCTTGCTCAGACATCCGTAAGTTTCGTGCACCAGCTCCCACTCCCATCCTTCCATCTCAAGACACAGGGCTGGGTCTTCCATGAGCACCGCCTGAGCACCAGCACCTTTCAGGCTCTTTAAAAGCTCCTCGTATACGGGGAAGACTGCATTCAAGTATTCTTCAAAGTCCTTCTGGCTTTCCAGTTTTGAAAGCTCGTAGAGGGGTAGTTGGGAGGTGGAGGATTTTTTGAGGACCTTTGAGAGCTTGAGGAAGGTGAAGGGAGCTACAAGCTTTGGAAGGGGGCTGTATCCTCTGTTTTTAAAATGGCTGAACTCCTCAAGTGGTATGTTTTTCAAAAGCCTGAAACTTTTGCTCTCGAGCTCTGGAACAAGGTAGTGGTAGTTGGTGTTGAAGTATTTGGTCATCTCAAGAGCCTGACCCCCCCTTGCCATCTGGAAGTAAGTCTCGAGCCCTCTGTAATCTCCAAACCTCTTGGGAACCGCACCCAGCGTTATTGCCGTATCAAGCACAAAGTCGTAATAAGAGAGCTCTCCAGAGGGGAAAAGGTCCACATGGGAGCTGTAAAGCTCTGCCATCCAGTCCCTGAGAGAGTTCATACCATCTATGAAATCAGCTTCTGAAATCTTGCCCTTCCAGAAGTTCTCCAGAAGGCTCTTGAACTCCCTCTTCTCTCCCAGCTTTGGGAAACCATAGGCGAGGGTTTTCATGACAGGCACCTCCGAGAGTGTTAGGTTAATAAATTATAAGCTATCTCCTCTATCTGATTTACATCTGGATGTGAGCTGGGTTTTGCAAAGACAAAACCCTGAAGCAGTTCTACCTCAAGACTCATGAGATATTTCAACTCTTCAACCTTCTCAACACCTTCTGCGAGAACCTTTACTCCGGTTTCTCTGCACGCCTTTACCAGTCCACTGAGAATGGCCTGTTTAACCTGGTTTTTATGAATGTCTCTAATCAGGGATATGTCAAGCTTTGCTATGTCTGGATGTATCTCAGTCAGATGGTATAATCCAGAATACCCAGCCCCCACATCATCAAGGGCTACCTGCACCCCCTCAGCCTTGAGAAAATCTCTTATAAGCTTTATGCTGTGTATGTCCATCCCCTCGTATTCATCTATCTCAACCACAACCTTTGAGGGTTCAATACTCCTGCCCATAAGGCTTGTCATGAGTTCACCCACGTTTTCCAGCGGATTTTTCAGGAACTTGGGATGAAAATTCAGGAAAAGGTGGTAGGAAGATAGTGACCTGTTAATGTATTCAAGCAGAGCTCTTTCTCTGCAGAATTTATCTGCAATGTAGGAAATTCTATCGCTTACCTTGAAAAGTTTGTTTATTGGTATGGATAATCTGCATAGGGCTTCAAACCCATATACCCTCCTGCTTCTGGTATCTATGATTGGATGGAATTGCGTCTCACCCGTGTTCAGTATGCCCAACAGACTCTGAAAAAGGTATTCTTCAACAAACTCTTCGAGGGTGACTGACCTGAAACCTATCTCAATAAGGTCCTCTATTTTTGATATTTCATCTTTTTTTGCCACGTATATCTTCATTTTCCCTACAATCTCCCTGGGAAAATTATCTACCATGCTTATGAATTTTTCCCTGTCCATGTTCAGAACAAAAACATTTCCAGCACTTTTAAAGGGCACTTTCAGGGAAAAAAGCACCTGCTTTAGCTTGTCTGGGGAATCCTTCAGATATAGAACAATCATATCCCTTCCACGTCTGCCATGCAAAAGAAAAGCTTCTCCGGCATGCTATAATTTTAAAACATATGGAAAAGGTTCATGAAATAATACTGAGGCTTGAGAGGGTTTTCCCCAACAGGCTTGAGCTCCACTATTCAAACCCGCTTGAGCTCCTCGTAGCCGTCATACTTGCGGCGCAGGCAACAGACAAAAAGGTGAACGAGCTTACAGAAAGCCTCTTTAAAAAATACAGAAGCTGTGAAGATTATCTGAAGATCCCACTTGAAGAGCTTGAGAGGGACATAAGCTCCATAAACTACTACAGGAACAAGGCAAAGTTCATAAAGTCTGCATGCCAGAAAATAATGGAAGATTTTGGAGGGAAGGTGCCGGATACTATGGAAGCTCTCACGAGCCTTCCCGGTATTGGCAGGAAAAGCGCCAACATAATTTTATACAACGCCTTTGGTAAAAACGAGGGCATTGCAGTAGACACTCATGTGGCAAGAGTAAGCCAGAGGCTGGGCCTTACGCAGGAGAAAAAGCCAGAAAAGATAGAGGGAGACCTGATGAAGCAGATCCCAAAAGAGCACTGGGGAAAGTTCTCAAACCTACTCATACTCCTTGGAAGATACGTATGCACCGCCCAGAAGCCAAAACATCATGAATGTCCCCTCTATGACCTGTGTCCATCAAGGGAACTATGATAGGCGTAATAGGTGGAAGTGGGCTTTACAGGCTTGAGGGTGTGGAGGTTGTGGAAAGAGTAAGAATCAGGACGCCCTTTGGTGAGCCCTCTTCGGATGTGGTTATAGCTCGGATAGAGGGAAAAGAGCTGGCTTTCCTGTCCAGGCACGGGGAGGGACATGTATACCCACCGCACCTTGTGCCTTACAGGGCAAACCTCTGGGCTTTCAGAGAGCTTGGAATAAAAAGGGTTCTTGCCGTATCCGCAGTAGGTGCCATAAATAGAAGGTTCAAGCCCGGGGACTTTGTGCTCGTGGATGACCTTCTTGATTTTACAAAGGGTAGGAAAGATACCTACTACGAGGGGAAGTTTTCACTGCCAGTGAAGGGGGACGACAGGGTGGCAGAGCTTCTCAGCAAGGGCAAGGTGGTGCACATAGACGCAGGTCAGCTTTACTGTCCCCAGATGAGGTCGGTGCTTATGGAAACCCTTGAAGGGCTTAAACTTCCCTATCACCCCTCTGGCGTATACGCCTGCACGGAGGGACCAAGGTTTGAAACGCCGGCGGAGATAAGGGCTATAGAAAAGTTTGGGGGTGATGTGGTGGGTATGACGGGGTATCCTGAAGTGGTTCTTGCCCGCGAGCTTACCATGTGCTACGCGAGCCTTTGCGTGGTGGCAAACCCTGCGGCGGGCATAGCGGGCTACAGGCTCACCAGCGAGGAAGTCATAAGCCTGATGAAGAAGAGGGAAGAGGAAATTGGGAAATTAATTCTGGAGTTTATAGAAAGATTGCCTGAGGATAGAACCTGCGGTTGTGACCGAATACTGGAA
Source organism: Aquificaceae bacterium (assembly GCA_037481935.1). Lineage (NCBI taxonomy): Bacteria > Pseudomonadati > Aquificota > Aquificia > Aquificales > Aquificaceae > Aquificaceae bacterium. The sequence continues at coordinate 156,602 of JBBFKQ010000003.1, forward strand.
GGTGCAGAGGTTTAGACCCTCACCTCCTGCAGGAATCTGCCAAACTCCTCAAGAAAGTTTCTCACCGCTGGGCTCTGTGGCCTGTCTTTGCTGTAAACCATGTAGAACTTTCTAACAGGCGTTTCCATACCTCTTACTTTCAGGACCCTGACCTCTGGGCTGTCAAGCCCCTTCAATACATGAGATGAAAGATAGGAAACAGCCCTTATACTTCTTAGCACTTCCAGTATAACCTCGTTTTTGTTCACAACAAGGACCACGTTAAGGTCCCTTACATCTACGCCCAGCGACCTGAGAAAGCTCTCCATAAACCTCCTCGTGCCAGAGGTCTCCTCTCTCAGGATGAAGGGCATACTTGTAAGCTCTTCAAGAGTAAGCCATTCTCCAACACCTCTGCCACCCACAAAAAGAATACTGTCCTCCCAAACTTCCCTTACTTCCATTCTCTGGTCATAATGGACAAAACCAGTAAAGCCAAGGTCAATCTCCCCAGATTCAACCTTTCTGAGCACTATTTCAGAGTCTTCCACCGTCAGGTCTATCTTGGTGCTGGGATTTTTGCTGATATACCTGCTTATAAACTCTGGCAGGAGATAGCTCCCCGGTATGGAGCTTGCGCCTATTTTTATGTAGCCCTTGTATGAGCCGGTTAGAAGTTTTATCTCCTCTATTACAGAGAGCTTTAGCTCAAGCAACTTTCTTGCGTAGGGATAGAGCATATGGGCGTTGCTGGTGGGAAGTAGTTTCCTGCCCTTTCTGTAAAAGAGCTTGAGACCTATGGACTTTTCAAGCTGATGCATGTGAAAGCTTATGGTGGACTGAGAGAGATGAAGACAGTTTGAGCTTTCAGAAAGGCTCCCCTTTTCATACACACAGCAGAAAAGTTCAAGCAGTCGCAGGTCCACATCGATGTTTTTCATGGTATTAGCTTAAGCATAATCCATCAGAGCTTCAATGAAGGTGGTCATAGGTTTTTGTTCACAGGTTGACCTTTTCTTCCACCACAAAGGGTTTGTCTTCCCTCGTTCTGTAGTATACCCTTACAAGAAGCTCTGCTATTACACCAGTGGATATGAGCTGGATGCCCGCAAGAGTAAAGAGCACGCTGAGAATGAGCAGGGGTCTCCTGCCTATGTCTTCCTGGAGAAAGAGCTTGATGAAAATAAGGTAGAGGAGCATAATCAGGCCAAGGCTCAGGAGAACAAAGCCAAAGGTCCCAAAAACATACATGGGCTTGTTTATGTATTCGTTGAGGAATTTAACCAGGAATATGTCCAGTAAAACCCTTATGGTTCTACCTATGCCATACTTTGACCTTCCGTAGATTCTGGGATGATGTCGGACTGGAATCTCCGTAATCTTTGCACCGAGCCTTTTTGTAAGGGCAGGCAGAAACCTGTGCATGTCTCCATAAAGCTCAAGCCTCTTTATTATTCCCGCTCTGTAAGCTTTCAATGTGCAGCCATAGTCATGAAGCTCAACTCCGGTGACCTTTGATATGACCCAGTTGGCTATGATGGAGGGAAGTCTTCTTGAAAGGAAGGGGTCTTTGCGGTCCTTTCTCCAACCGCTCACTATGTCATAGCCCTCTTCCAGCTTTCGCAGAAGCACTGGTATGTCTTCAGGGTCGTTCTGAAGGTCCGCATCCATGGTTATGACAACTTCACCGCTGGCGTGCTGAAAGCCAGCATACATGGCCGCTGTCTGACCATAGTTCTTCCTGAAGCGGATGAGTTTTACCTTCGGGTCTCTTTCTGCTATTTCCTTAAGTCTTTCCCAGGTGTGGTCTGCAGAACCATCATCCACAAAGATGACTTCGTATTCTCTTCCAAGGTTTTCAAGAACCTTTCTGAGCTTTTCATAAAGTATGGGGATGTTTTCCTCTTCATTGTAAGCAGGAATGACTACGGAAAGGTAAGGGTCCTTATAGCTCATACCTTCCCTCCGACCTCATAACTACTAGGAGGTTTCTGCCCTCTTTCTTCACTTCCTCCACCCTGTAGTCGTAGAAGTTTATCCTGTGCAGGTCTGAGAAGGTCAACTTCCATTCGGCCATGAATCGCAACACATAGGCATGATGTCTTGCTGGATTTTTAACTCTCATGTCTTTTCTGTAAAACTCAAAACTCAGAACAGACTCTGCGAAGCTAAAGTCAAAAAGGCTCATGTAGGTCTTGCCAAAAAAGGGGACCACATGCTTTCCACCAAAAAGTCTTTCAGAAAAATTTTTAAAATGCCCTTTCCAGAAGTCTATGAGCTTCCAGCCCTTATACAGGCTATTCCAGGATACAGGTGCAAAGGGCACACAGGCAGAGGGCTTTAAAAGACCATAAAGTGGTGTGAGCACCCATGAATTTTCCTCTATGTATTTAACTACCCCCGGAGGCAGGACCCACAACTCCAGACTTTCCCAGAAGGGGCCACCAAACCTCCTGTAGAGAGGTGCAAGAGAGCCATCTTTTACAAAGTCTTTCTCAATGGACCTTGCAAGGGGTTCAAACTCCTCAAGGCTGAACCTGCTCTTATCACAATTCTTAAAAGCCAGCCTCTTCTGAAGAGGGCTGTAAGGAAGGAGAAAAAGGAACATGTCTAAAATTATAAGGCATGAGGCTCAAAAAACATCTCGGTCAGCATCTTCTGGTAGCAAAGGGTGTGCTGGAACGAATAGCAGACTTCCTGCAGGTGGAAGAGGGGGATGTGGTGGTTGAAATAGGTCCGGGCACGGGTAATCTTACAAAGGAATTACTCAAAAAACCCCTCAAAGAGCTTCACCTTCTGGAGGTAGACCCCCAGATGGTAGGGATACTTGAAGGAAACATAAGGGACAGCAGGGTAATTATACACAGGGCGGATGCAACCCTTTTTGACCTCTGCTCTCTGGGAGAAAGGCTTAAGGTGACAGGAAACCTTCCTTACAATGTGGCAAGCCTGATACTGGAAAACACAGTCTTTCATCACGGGTGCATACCCCTGGCAGTATACATGCTACAGAAGGAAGTGGCTGAGAAGCTCCAGAAGGGCCCTTCCTGGCTCTCCACCTTTGTCCGAACCTTTTACAGAGTAGAGTATCTCATGAGCCTGCCAGGCAGGTTTTTTAGGCCACCTCCCAGAGTTCAGTCTGGACTCGTCAGGCTCCTGAGAAAGGAGACCATCCCGGAGATTGACCTGAGAGACTACAAGAAATTTCTTACAGGGCTTTACTCCATGAGAAGGAAGGCACTCAAGAACAAACTTCCAGAGGAACTTCTCTTTCAGACAGGTATTGACCCCATGCGTAGAGTGGACTCTCTACAGCCAGATGAAGTTTTTATGCTTTATAATATCCAGAAAAAACCAAGAGGTGAAAGACCATGATGGACACCTTCTTCATGGAAAGAGACCCATATGCTCCCATAAGACACTGCTATCCCATAAGCAATGTGCTTTACCACGGCAAGAGTGAGTATCAGGAGATAATGGTGGTGGAGTCACCCCACTTTGGAAGAATCCTTGTCCTTGACGGCGTAGCTCAGTGCGATGAACGCTATGAGTTCATATACCACGAGTTTATGGCGCATGTCCCCCTCTACGCACACCCAAACCCCGAGAACGTTCTTATAATAGGTGGTGGGGATGGTGGAGTTCTCAGAGAGGTGCTCAAGCATCCAGAAGTCAAGAGGGCAGTGCTGGTAGACATAGACAGGGAGGTTATAGAAGTATCCAAAAGGTTTCTTCCCACAATGGCAGGTGCCTTTGAAGACCCGAGGGCGATAGTGCTGAACGAGGACGGCTACAGATACATACAGGACTATGAATCTGAGTTTGATGTGATAATAGTGGACTCTACAGACCCGGTGGGCTTCGCCCATGTGCTTACAACGGAGGAGTTTTTCAAGTATGTATACAGAGCTCTCAAGGAGGATGGTATTTACGTGGGTCAGACAGAGTCCATACACTACCACATTGAGATAGTAAGGAGAATACAGAAGGCGCTGAAAAAGGTTTTTCCCGTGGTAGACCTATATACGGCGGTAATACCGGGCTACGCAGGCTACTGGTGGACCATGTCCATAGGTTCAAAAAAGCATCCTGTAAGGGAGCCCTCAAGGGAAGTAAAAGTTCATACAAAGCTTTATTCTGCAGACATGCACAGGTATGCCTTTTTGCCTGAAAGTTTTTACAGCAGGCTCATATCAGGCGAGTATGTGTTTTAATACTTGCCGGTGATGTAGTCTGCTACGGTTTTCGCTGCTATGGAATGGGGCTTTACCACCGGCTTTAGTCCCTGTGCAAGCACGTAGCCAATGGCTTCTTTGAGTATGACGCTGGAGTTATGTTCTGGGTTGGGGTTTATGTCGAGGTGGACCTCAAAGGGTCTTTTGCCCACCACCTCCGATATTTCAAGGGCGAGGTAAACTGCCCTGCTCACCTCCTCCAGAAGCCTCTGTCTGAGAGACCTTATCCTGCTTACCCTGTCCACCCTCCAGAATATTTTTGCACCCCTGCAGGAATCTATGTGGACAACCACAACGGAGACAAAGACTGTGTAATTTTTCACCTGTCTTGAGTCACAACCTACGTAGACTGCAGTTTTTTCTGATGTCCTTTTTATGAACTCTTTTATCTCATCAACATCCCTTATCAGGGGCATGTAAATATTTTAGCTCTTATCCGGGTAGGGTTTGAAGTCCACATCCTTGTAGTATGTGGGACGGAAAAATATCCAGTGTTTGAGGTTTTCAGGAGTCTTTGAGTAGCAGATTTCGCACAGAAGCCCTTCCTCCACTAGCTTTGAGTTGTCATCGCAACAGTCAGTCAGGTTCCAGAACTCGTAGTTGTCATGGAATATGAGCCTGCTGCAGCCAAGGCACTCATATAGCCTGCAGTCCTTTGAGGAGAGAAACTCCTCAAGCTCCATGCCTTCTGGAAGCTCTTCCAGCTCAAAGACATTCTTTAAAAACTCCTTCTGCTTTGTGCTGAGCTCACCTACTTTCATGACACCTCACCTGAAAAGGGATACTTTCTCAAACACCCCTCTAACGTAATCCCAGTTCTGGGCTCTGAGCCCGTTGTATGCCTTCACCGCCATGACCCAGTTGCCAAACCTCTGGAAGTTCTCGTATAGTATCCTTGCACCGAGCTCTATGTTGGTCTCTACGTCAAAGAGCTGGTCGGGGTCTGTGATACCGTATTCTTTCATGAGCCTTAAGTTGTGCTGGTAGTTTACCTGCATAAGACCTCTGTCCTCTGTGCCATCCCTGTTTCTGTTGTAGGCGCTAGGGTTGAAGTTGCTCTCTTGCTTTATTATGGCAAGGATTAGCTCTTCTGGGATGTTATACTTCTGGGAGACCTCCTCCACCTTTGCCCTTATTCTGGCATCCACGGGAAGGCTCTCTTTTTTGATAAGCTCCTGCTGTTTTTCTATGGCTGAGCTGAGGTAGGAAATAAAGTCTTGTCCAGACCTTATGTGCTCTGCCCTTGTGGTCTTAAGCTCTAACCTCCATCCTTCTATTCTCATGCTTCCTTTCCTTGCATTCAGAACATATGCCGAAAATCTCAAGCCTGTGATTGATGGGCGTAAAGTTGTGTTCTTCACATACCCTGTCCTGAAGCTCCTCAATCTCTTCCCTGTAGAACTCTATTATCTTTCCACACTCAACGCATATGAGATGTTCATGGTGTGGCTTGCCTGCCACAAACTCGTAGATGGTTCTGTTGCCCAGCTTTATAACTTCCCTTATGGCTCCAAACTCCTGAAGAAGTCTGACTGTTCTGTAGACGGTGGACCTGCTGGCAATGGACCTGTCCTGGTTGGCAATCCAGCGCACAAGCTCTTCTATCTCAAAGTGGGGACCATAGCTGGCTATCTTGTCTATTATCTCAAACCTCCCTTTTGTTATCTTATGACCACTCTGTCTCAGAAACTGCTCAAACTTCTGCTTTAACTCTTCAAGCTGCATGGCATATAATATAAGCTAACTGAATATCATTTGCAACAGGAGGAAAGGATGAAAAAGCCAGAGCTTACCCTCTATCTTGTTACCGACGACAAGTTCTTTCAGGACAGAGACCTTGTGTCCACTATAGAGTCTGCCATAAGGGGAGGTATCACCGCCCTTCAATACAGGTTCAAAAACAAGCCTGCAAGGCAGATGTACGAGGAGCTTCTTGTCCTGAGAGAGCTCACAAAAAGATACAATGTTGACCTTGTAGTCAACGACAGGGTTGACCTTGCCCTTGCGGTGGAGGCGGATGGGGTGCATGTGGGTCAGCAGGACCTTCCACCCGATGTGGTCAGAAAGCTCGTGGGAGACAGGATGTATATAGGATACTCTGTCAATTCTGTGGACAAGCTGAGGGAGGTGGAGCACCTTCCCATAGACTACATAGGCTTTGGCTCCGTTTACGAGACTACCACAAAGGAAAACTACAGGCTGGTTGGGCTTGAGGGACTGCGTCAGGCAGTAAAGCTCACCTCCAAGCCCGTAGTTGCCATAGGAGGCATAACCCACTACAGGGTAGCGGAGGTGCTTTCTGCAGGTGCAAAGGGCATTGCGGTGGTCTCTGCGATCCTCGGTTTTGAGGATGTGGAAAAAGCCACAAGAAGCCTTGTGGAGGCAATGAAAGGCTACTACAGGAAGTCTCTTCATGAAGGTGCTTTATCTCCTTGACGGTTCAGCCTTTCTCTACAGGAGCTTTTTTGCCCTTCCTCTCCTTTCCACTAAGTCTGGCTTTCCAACCGGTGCCATATACGGCTTTATGAGAGCTGTTTTTGCCCTTCTGAAAACGGAAAAGCCTCTATACTTTGCCGTAGCCTTTGACTACCCAGCACCCACAAAAAGAGAAGAGTTTTACAGGGAATACAAGGCAAAAAGACCTGCCATGCCCGACCCCCTCAGAGTGCAGATACCCGTGATAAAGGAGCTCACAGGGCTTATGGGAATAAGAATATACGAAGTTGAAGGTTACGAGGCGGACGATATAATAGCCACTTTGTGCTGGTGGGCTCTTGAGAGGGATTTTTCAGCAAAGGTATATTCGCCTGACAAGGATATCCTTCAGCTCGTGAGTGAGAGGTTTGTGGTGATAAATCCCATAAGCGGTGAAGTCTTTGACAGGAAGAAGGTTATGGAAAAGTTTGGCGTCCCGCCTGAGAAACTGAGAGACTACCTTGCCCTTGTGGGCGACAAGGTGGACAACATAGAGGGAGTTAAGGGCATAGGTCCAAAGACCGCCATTAGGGTTCTTGAAAGGTATGGAAGCGTTGAGAATATTCTCAGAAACTGGGATGAGTTTTCTTCAGCCTTTCCTTATGCAAAGAAAGAAAGCCTTGAGCTGGCACTGAACCTGCTGGAGCTTCAGAAGGTGGAAGGGCTCGCCGTAGAGGAGGAGGACCTCATGCTGAGAAAGCCAGATTACGAGGCTCTCAGAAGAAGGCTTGAAGAGCTTGAAATGAAAAGCCTTATAAAGGAGCTGGAAAACCTTTCAAAGGTTCAGGTGCAGAAGAGCCTCTTTTAGAAGCTCTGGTTGAACCTCTCGTATATGGCGTCAAGAGACCTTATGAGATTTGAATAAACCTCGTGAGCTCTGTGAGTCTGAATAAGCTGAGCCATCTCAAGGATGGGGCTGGCGTTGGAGAGCTCAAGAAAGCCCTGCCTGAGCCCGAAGCCCTGAGCGGGCTGAGCCTGACCGGTAAAGAGGTCTCTTCCTGCCTTCTGGGGGTTCTGGAGGTCAAAGATACCCAGCGTGGCAACCTGCTGACCGTTCACAAAAACGGAGCCATCCACACCAAAGGTAGGCTGACCTTCCAGCCTTATCTCGTTGAGATTGCTGTCCAATACCCTGTAGCCCAGCTCGTTCACAAGAAAGCCCTCACTGTCCAACCTGAGGTTTCCCTTTCTGGTGTAAAACACCTCCTGACCCCTTCTCACTGCAAAAAAGCCCCTTCCTTCTATGGCAAGGTCAAGGGGATTGCCCGTCTGCCTTATGGCACCCTGAGAGAGGTCTGTAAAGACCCTTTCTACTACCGGGTAGAGGAAGTTGTTGGTAGGGTTCTGAGGGTCTGTGTCCTGAATCCTCTGACCGCCAGGGGTTTCCCACAGGCTGGCAAGAAGAAGGTCTCTTTTGAAGGCTGGAGTGTCTGCGTTGGCAAGGTTGTTGGTAATAACATCCAGCTTTCTCTGCTGAAGTAGCATCCCACTTGAGAGTATGTAGAGGGGCTGATATTCAATAGCCATCCCTTACCCTCTTCAGATAGATTTACCCTTAAGTTAGGTCTGAGCTCCTTCAGTGTCAAGAGCTTCATCTCCCAGCCTTGCGAGGATTTCCGCCCCGAGCTCTGCGGATGGAAAGGAAGTAGGGAGGAGCTCTCTTACTGGTCTCTTTTGAGGACATTGGGTAAGTCTAACACAGACAGCGTAATATCCCTTACGGTGGGCTTAAAACCCGAAAATGCACCTCAATTGAAACCGCATTTATAAAGGCTCGTCTATACCCCACCCCCTTCAAAAAGGGTTTCTTTGCCGAAGACCGGCGGTCGTGCAAATCTGAGCATGTTATTGTCAAATTCAAAACCTTGATAATCAAAGACCCAAAACCTGCAGCATCAAAGCATAAAAGCATCACAGCATCATGATACTCTGGCATCAGAACATCAGCCCACCCTATTCAGTTGCCAAAATGTCAAGGGGCTTTCTGCCCCTTATATGCACCCTAAATTATAGCACCTTCAAAGGTGTTTCAGCAATCTGCTTATCAGTGCAAGCACATAGCCTGTAAGTATTCCCAGTAAAAAGCTCAGCACTACAAGAAGTCCCAGAGACATCTCCGGAACCATGTAATAGATGCCCCTGTAGGCAGGAGTAAGCACAAGCACCACCTTCTGCTGGTTGAGGAACACAAGCATTCCAAGAAAACCTGCAAATAGGAAGAGCAGTATAAAGCCTAAGAGCATTTTCATGGCATGCCCTCCTCCCTTTTTGATACCTGCAGTCTTTTCATAAGCTCTTCCTTTGCAGTTCCGCCGTAGGTCTTTCTTCTGTCTGCTACCTTCTGGGGGTCAAGGAGCTCAAGGGCATCCTCCTCGTATAGCTCAGAAAAACTCTTTAGCTCCTCAAGGGTTAGCTCTTCCGGTCTTTTGCCCTTTTCAAGAAGGTATGCGGTAATGGAGCCTGCTATTGCGTGTGCCTGACGGAAGGGAAGTCCCTTATGCACCAGGTAGTTGGCAAGGTCTGTCATGAGGGTAAAGCCTCCGCTTGCTTCTCTCATACGGTCCGCTCTTATACTCATGCCTTCCAGCACAAGTCTCATGCCCTCAAGGCAGTCCTTAATGGTTTTCAGGCTGTCAAATAGAGGCTCTTTGTCCTCCTGCAGGTCTCTGTTGTATGCCATTGGTAGCCCTTTCAGCACAGTCAGAAGGCTCATCAGATTTCCGTAAAGCCTTCCCGTCTTTCCTCTTATGAGTTCAAGCACGTCGGGATTTTTCTTCTGAGGCATTATGGAGCTTCCTGTGCAGAGCCTGTCGGGCAGATCTATAAAGCCAAACTCTTCTGTGGACCACAGAATGAGGTCTTCTGAGAGTCTTGACAGGTGCATGCCACAGACAGCACAGGCATAAAGCACATCCAGAATAAAGTCCCTGTCAGCAGTCGCCTGCATGGAGTTTCTGCAGACTCTGCCAAAGCCCAAAAGCTCCGCCGTGTAGAACCTGTCGAGGGGAAAGTCAACCCCGGCAACGGCGCCAGAACCAAGTGGAAGGCAATCTGCAGACCTGTAGGCATTCATAAACCTGCTCTCATCCACAAGGAAGATTTCCCTGTATGCCAGAAAGTAGTGGGCAAGCCTTATGGGCTGAGCTCTCTGAAGGTGTGTGTAAGAGGGCATTATTATATCAAGGCTGTTTTCTGCAAGCTTTATGAGCTCTCTTCTGAGAGCTCTGAGAGCCTCTATCACCTCAAGGAGTCTGTCTTTTATGTATAGCCTCTCATCGGTTGCCACCTGGTCGTTCCTGCTCCTGGCTGTGTGTAGCTTTCCTCCCACATCCCCCAGTCTCCTTATGAGCTCTGCCTCTATGTTCATGTGCACGTCCTCAAGCTCATCTCTGAAGACAAACCTGCCCTGCAGTATGTCTTCCTCTATGCTCTGAAGACCTTCAAGGAGCTTTTTTGCCTCATCTTCTGAGAGCACGCCTGCCCTCTGCAGGGTTTTCACGTGAGCCTTGCTCTGGCGGATGTCCCAGAGGGCAAGCTCCCTGTCAAAACTTACCGACTGGGTAAACCTCTCCACAAACTCTTCTGTCTTTTCTCTGAAGCGTCCTTCCCAGGGCTTTTGCATGGGAAAATTATAAGCCCAACCTCCTGAGGAACAAAAGCCCTCTGGCGGTTATAAAAAGCACCGGCAGTTCAATCAAAGGTCCGATGACGAGGGCAAGCGCCACCAGTGGCTCATCCTCAAAGGCTGTCAGGGCTATGGCTAAGGCTATGGGCGAGTTTCTTGCCATGAGGGTAAAGGTGAGGCTTGCAGTATCCCTGTAGCTTTTGAGAAAAAGCCTTCCCAGCAACATGCCCGACAAAAAGGCAAAAAGGAAGAAGAAGAATAGCGGTGGGAGCATTTTGAGAAAGAGGAGAGGGTTTGCCTTTATGGCTTCTCCCTGAGAGGCAAACATGGCTGTTATGGCAAGAGCGAGAAAGAGAGTCTGACCTTTTTCTAAGAGGGATAGCTTGCCTGCAAGACCTGTCCTTCTGAGAATCTGTGTCAGCAGGAGGGGTATGAGGATGACTATTACTATTCCCCTGAGTATGCTCCACATATCAACAGAACCCTCCTCTGCAAAGAAAAGCTCAAGGTAGACGGGCAAAAGAGCTACCTGAAGCAGGAAGTTTACGGGGAGGATTGACAGGCTCAGAGGCAGATTCCCCCCGGCCATGGCGGTAAACACCAGATACCAGTCAGTGCAGGGAGTCACCAGTAGCATGAGAAAGCCTATCCACAGGGCGGGCTCCTCCCGCAAAAAGAAAAGCCCCAGAAGATACGCCACCGCAGGTGTCGCCAAAAAGTTGACCGCAAGGCTCAGCAGAAAAAACCTGCCCCCTCTGTAGGCTCTGGAAATCTCTCCGATGGGGATATTCAGAAAAATGCCAAGGAGCATGAGAAAGAGAAAGGGCGTTATGAGATGCTCTGAAAGCCACCTTATGGTTTCAAACCTGCCAAGATAAATGCCCACAAAAATAGCAAGAAAGACACACAGACTCTGAAAACTTCCAGACACAAACATACTGGGCTAAAAGGTTAATCCAGTCATGCAAAGACCAACCTGACACATATCAGCAAAAAGGGGCCCTGTAGAGCCTAAAATTTACCATCAACTCACATAGGAGGCGAGCATGTGGCGTGTTGTATACACCGGACAGAGACCTCACTACGAAAACATAGCCCTTGACAGGATAATGCTTGACCTTATGGCGGAGGGGAAGATTCCTCCCACTGTAAGGTTTTTGCAGTTTAGGCCCGAGTGTGTGCTGGTGGGATTTCATCAGGCAGTGGAGCAAGAAGTCCGTCTTGAATACACGCAGAGGGAAGGCATTCAGGTGGGGAGAAGAATCACCGGAGGGGGTGCCATATACTTTGACGAGACCCAGATAGGCTGGGAGGTGATAGCCAGCACGGAGCACCTTAGAAGCCTGAGCTACGAAGAGCTGACAAGAAAAATATGCACCGGTGTCGCAAAGGGCCTTCAGAAGCTTGGCGTAAAGGCAGAGTTCAGACCAAGAAACGATATAGAGGTAGAAGGAAAAAAGATTTCAGGCACTGGCGGTGTCTTTGAAGGAAAGGCCTTTCTCTATCAGGGCACCGTGCTTATGGACTTTAACGTGGAGCGCATGCTAAAGTCTCTGCAGATTCCTGTGGAAAAGCTCACCTCCAAAGGCATAAAGTCCGCAGAGGACAGGGTAGAGTGGGTAAAGAGGGCTCTGGGCTATATGCCTCAGAAGGAAGAGGTCTTCAGGGCAATCCTTGAAGGCCTAAAGGAGGAGCTCCAGATAGATGCTCAGTGGGAGGAGCTCACTGAGGAGGAGCTCAGGCTCTTTGAAGAGAAGAAGGATTACTTCAGGAGCGACGAGTGGGTCTACCATGTGAAGAGGGCTCCCACCGACAGCGAGATGCTTTTTGGCATATACAGGTGTCCGGGTGGAACCTTCAGGGTTTCTGCCAAGGTGGACCTTCAGAGCAAGGTGCTACAGCAGGTAATAATAAACGGGGACTTCTTTGTCTGCCCTCAGAGGCTCATCTACGACCTTGAGGCCTATCTCAAGCATAGCCCCCTTGTGGATGTGGAAAAGAGAATAAGGGAGTTCTTCTCACAGAGAGATTGGGAAGGTCTGAACCTGAAGGTGGAAGACTTTGTGGAGGCAGTCCTCTTTCCCCTGCGCAAGGTGGAGGGCATAGAGCTGGGTATTGAAAAAAAAAGACTGAATAACATCATAGCCTCCATAGGTGGAGGACTTGTGGAAAACCTCCAGAAGGCAAAGGTGATGCTCCTGCCCTACTGTGCCAAGCCAAGATGGTGCGACTACAGGCATCTGGACGACTGCGGAGAGTGTGGGGGATGCACGGTGGGAGATGCCTACAGGCTTGCCTACCAGAAGGGCATGATACCCATAACCATAACCTCCTTTGAGCTACTCAGAGACACTCTCTTGTGGTGTGCTCAAAATGGATACACCTACATAGGACACTGCTGTTATGAGTTTTATGAAAAGAGATACGAAATATTTAGAAGGGCGTCGGAGGAGGGAGCAAAGGGCGTACTCTTTGACATTGTGGGAACCACCTGCTACAGCCTGGGCGTGGAGGAGGAAGAGAGGGCATACCACGGAGAGTTCACCGTAGAACTTGACCTTATAAAGGAAGACCTGTACAACAGCCTTTCTATAAAGGAAGATGCGGAGGAAAAGGAAAACAGAAGGGAGACAAGTTTTGGCTTTTCTCCTTACCTTGCGGACTTTAGGCCAGAATACTACAGAAAGCCTAAGGCGGTGCCGACACCTCAGGAAGATAGGACAAGGACCTCCATGCAGAGAGAGGTCTTCCTTGGAGAGGCAACCATAGGAGAAGAGGTTGTAGGCTATCGGGAAGCCTTTGATACCCTTGCCCGATGGCTAAAGGAATCTGAAAGACCTACCATAGTGCTGGGACCTCTGGTCTTCTGGGACTTTGGAGAGAAGGAGCTTCAGGAAAAGGCAAGGCTCCTCAGGGAACTTATTGAGAAGGTGGGAAGGTTCAACGTGAAAGTCCTGCCTGACTACAGACCAAAGCTAAAAAAATACGACCCTTCTGTAGAAATGGACCCTCCTAACCCGCACCATGCAGTGCTCCATGGCAGGCACGACCTTACGGTGCTTGTGGGAGTGCACTGCTACAGAACAGACTTTGTGATAAGACTTCTGAGAAAGTATACGGATACAAAGGTGGTTGCCCTCTGCGGGCTCTATGGACATCCTACCGCACACCTCTCAACGAGCTTTACGGATGCGGAAAAACTGGAAGATTTTACAAAACTCCTTTGAAATTTTTCCAGAGACCTGATTTGTGAGCTTCTCTCTCTGGCAACATTGCAAAAGAGAGAGGCATATATTACAAAACCCATGATAAGAATAATAGAACCAAGGTTTTCAGAAGAGGAGAAAAACATAGTTCTTGAGATACTCCAGAGTGGACAGATAACCAGAGGTAAGTGGACAGCCCTCTTTCAGGAGGAGTTTGCCAGATATCTGGGTGTAAAGCATGTCTTTACAGTATGCTCTGGAACAGTTGCCCTCTTTGTGGCACTAAAAGCTCTGGGGGTAGAAGGAGAGAGGGTGGTAGTGCCAGCCATGAGTTTTATGGCAACCATAGATGCGGTCTACCTCGCAGGTGGCGTGCCTGTGGTGGTGGACGTGGACCAGCACTACACTATGGACCCAAACCAGCTTGAGGATGCGGTAAAGAGATACAGACCAAAGGTGGTAGTGCCCGTGCACCTTTATGGGCAGACCGCAGACATGGACGCCATAATGCAGCTCTCAGAAAGGTATGGCTTTTATGTGTTGGAGGACTCCGCTCAGGCACACGGTGCCATGTGGAAGGGCAAAAAGGCGGGCTCTCTGGGGCATATATCAGCCTTTAGCTTCTATGCCTCCAAAAACCTGCCCATGGGAGAGGGTGGTGCGGTCGCCACCAGCGATGACAGGCTCGCCGCTGAAATTAAAAAGTGGATAGACTTTGGAGAGCATCCAGCTTTCAATGTGAGAATTACTGAGTTTCAGGCAGGCGTAGGATACGTGCAGCTCAGAAAGCTGGATGAAAACAACCAGAGGAGAAGAGAAATAGCCCACAAATACATGCAGTCTCTGAACGGCGCCTTTGTGCACCCTGTCGAAAGAGAGGGAGCTTACCATATCTATCACCTGTATACCCTGAGGCATCCTCAGAGGGAACAGATAGTGGAAAGGCTCAGGGGAAAGGGCATAGATGCAAGGGTATACTACCCTTATCTTCTTCATGAGCTAAGAAATGCAGAGCATCTTCCTACTCCCAACGCAGAGAGGTTCAGGAAAGAGGTTTTTTCCATCCCCGTTCACCCCTATCTCTCTGATGAGGAGGTGAACTTTATGGTTGAGATTCTCCTGTCTGAGGTCGGGTTAGCTCCGCACCCCTTATGTTGAGTATGACGATTTCCACCCTTCTGTTCTGGGCTCTGCCCTCTGGAGTTGTGTTGGAAGCTATGGGTCTGGTATCAGCATAACCCGAAGCCTTTAATCTCTCAGGGTTTACACCCTTTGCTATAAAATACCTAACTATGGAACCAGCCCTTGCAGTAGAAAGCTCCCAGTTGGAGGGAAACCTCTCCGTTGATATGGGTATGTTATCCGTATGCCCCTCCACTTCCACAGGATTTGGAAGGTCTTTGACTATCTCATACAGTCTGTCAAGAATAGGTCTCATCTCCGGCTTTATGTCTGCGCTTCCCGGTTCAAAGAGAAGCTTCTCCTGAAGAATAAGCCTTATACCTATGGCCTCGTAGGCTATTTTTAATTCCCCTTCAAGACCCATCTTTTTCAGCATTTCCTGAAGCTCCTGAAGCTGCCTCTGCAGTCTTCTTCCCTTTTCTGTGGGTTCAGCTCTTTTTAGCACTGGCTCTGGGAGTATCTGCCTTGGCAAAGTTTCCTGAAAGGGGACAAGCCTCATACCGAAGGCTTTTGCAAAAGCCTGAGCATATTCAAGCGCCGCCTGCTTGCCCGCCTGAGCCATGGCAAAGAGGGCTATGAAAAGACACAGAAGCAGCGTGAGAAAGTCTGCATATGGTATTGCCCATTTCTCTGAAACTTCCTCGGGGCACTTTTTCTTCTTCATTATTTGACCTCAACGTAAGAGCTGAGCCTTTCTTCTATAAGCCTGGGATTTTCGCCCCTCACCATCATCCTGCAGGCATCCAGTATCATATACATTCTGAGCGTCTCCTCTTTTGACTTTATCTTAATCTTCTTGGAGAGCGGACCAAAAACGAGATAGGAAAAGGTTATCCCGTAAACGGTTGCCACAAAAGCGGCAGATATTCCCGCAGCAAGCTCCTGAGCGTTGTCAAGGCTCTTGAGGGCTTTCATCAATCCGAAGACGGCTCCCACAAGACCAAAGGTGGGTGCACTTTCCGCAGAGTTCTTCCAGTATTCCACCGCTATTTCAAAGTCCTCTTCCTTCTTTGCTATCTCCGCTTCTAAGCTCTCCACGAGCACGTTTTCATCCACACCGAGAACCATAAGGTCTATTGCTCTCCTGAGAAAGGGGTCCTCTATCTCCTCCGCCCTGGTTTCAAGGGCAAGCATACCCTCTTTTCTCACGATGTTTGCTAGCTCAACAAGCTGAGCTTTGGTCTCAAGAGCTTCATTCCCACCACCCTTAAAGGCTATTTTAAGGCCTTCTATGATAAGAGAAAACTTTGCTATGGGCATGGTTACAAGGCTTGCAAAAAGAGTGGTTGGAACCACTATAACAAAGGCAGCCGGCTGTATGAGAAACAGAATGCTCGCACCCTTGAGAACTGCACCTATGAGAAGAGCCACCAGTCCCCCCACAATGCCTATAACTGTAAGAAGGTCCATGGTAGATATTATAATCGTCAGCTGTGTTTTAATATTTAGACCATGAGAGTTCTCAGCGGTATGAGACCTACGGGAAAACTACACCTTGGACATTACTTTGGCGTCATAAAAAACTGGGTAAGGCTTCAGGAAGAGTATGAAACCCTCTACATGGTGGCAGACTGGCATGCCCTTACCACAGGCTACAAAAGGGTGGGGGAGATACCCCAGAATGTGGAAGAGATGCTCATAGACTGGCTTGCTCTGGGCATTGACCCGCAAAAAAGCGTCATATTTCAGCAATCAAAGGTAAAGGAGCACGCTGAGCTTTTTCTCATATTCTCAATGATAACCCCCAAAAGCTGGCTTGAGTGGAACCCCACCTACAAGGATACAAAGTAT
The DNA here is from genome assembly GCA_037481935.1 of Aquificaceae bacterium. Taxonomy (NCBI): domain Bacteria; kingdom Pseudomonadati; phylum Aquificota; class Aquificia; order Aquificales; family Aquificaceae; species Aquificaceae bacterium. The sequence continues at coordinate 173,095 of JBBFKQ010000003.1, forward strand.
AATCTTCTGAGGATTGCAGACCTCAGTCTCATGTTCAAGGGTGGTCTGAGAGACCATATAAAGACCTTTGTCGCTAAACTACCCTACAGGGTTGAAGACTTTGAAGCCCTCGAGGAACTCCTCCTTGATACTCTGTCTGACGCACTTATCGGTGCACTCTTTGAAGGATATCTGGATAAGGAAATGCTCAAGGAACTCAACGTCTCAAAGAGGGATTTTTATGACACAGATACCTATGGCTTCCTGGGCTATCCAGTGCTTCAGGCGGTGGACATACTCATATACAAGGCTCAGGCGGTTCCCGTGGGAGAAGACCAGCTACCCCACATAGAGCTATCAAGGGAGATAGCAAGAAGGTTCAACAACCTCTATGGAGAAACTTTCCCGGAGCCTCAGGCTATGCTCACAGAGACTCCAAAACTTCCCGGAACCGACGGGAGGAAGATGAGCAAATCCTACGGCAACGCCATATACTTCGCAGACAGCGAGGAAGAGGTGAAAAGGAAGGTTATGAGCTTTTACACAGACCCCCAGAAGCTCAGAAAGGGAGACCCGGGAAGACCAGAGATATGCCCCGTCTTTTTCTACCACAAAATATTTTCCCCATCGGAAAGAGTTGAGGAGGTGGAGAGAGACTGCAGAAGTGGCAAGCTTGGCTGTGTGGACTGTAAGAAAATGATGCTGGAGGGACTGGAAAGCTTTTTAAAGCCTATGAGAGAAAGAAGGGAAGAGGTGGCCAGAGACAGGGAGTTTCTCAGGAAAGTGCTTGAAGAGGGTTCCGAGAGGGCAAGGAAAACGGCTTCAGAAACTATGGAAGAAGTAAGAAGAAAAATAAAAGTGGGATGACCTACTTACTTCTTGCCATCTTCTTTTTTTTACTTTACTTACTTGTGGCTGAGCTGTATCCTGTAAGGTTTTTAAGGGCAAAAAGCGTAAAAAAAAGTCCGTCAAAACTGCCCCCATTGTACATATACTCCTTTGAGCTGCATATCCACACGCAGTTTTCCTACGATTCTCTGGGCAAGCCGGAGGACCTGATAAGGTCTTCGAAAGAGGAGGACATAGACTTCCTAATAGTCACAGACCATGACAGGGATGATATAAGGCACTTTGCTGGCGAGAAAATTCTGGCGGGAAAAGAAGTAAAGCTCACAGACGAGAAGGGAAATATCATGGGGGACCTTCTTGAAGCTGGAAATGTAAGAGTTGTAGCCCATCCTTTCAAGGAAAAATACAGATGGCGCCTTCCACTTCCCGAAGACTACCTCTTTGAAATAATAGACCTTAAAGATGCGCTACTTGAAAGAAAACTTCTTCTTTTATTCCTTATCCCTTACCTTTTCATAGCTGGACTCTTCTCCATAAGGTTTTCCATTTCAGCTCTGAAAAGGCTCGTAGATATAAGAAAATACGCCCTGCTCTATCTCAACATGGGAATCAACAATCCGGTGGTTGCAGGACTTGACCATCATGTGAAGGTATACGTAAGGGAAGTGGGCGTGAGATTTCTGTTTCCAGACTACAGGCATAGCTTTAGAGTTCTGCGCAACTTTCTCATAACGGACAGAAAGGTCAGGGACTCAGAGGACTTCCTCAGAGAATTGCAGAGGGGTAGCATCCTCATATCCTTCAGTAAAAAGCCGACCCTTTTCTGGAAAGAGGGCTCAGTGCTTAAGGTTTTACCCCCTGTGCAGTGTATCCTCTACAGGCTAAAGGAGAAGGGAGAGGAGCTTTACACAGGGTCTTACTTTGAACTATCGCAATGTTCTGGAAGAACTCTCTTACTGGGATATACTTATAAATTCAGAGTATGGAACTTTTACTTTGGGCTTACACCTCTTTTTCTATTTACCTGCAAGGAGGAAAAGTATGGAAGAGATGCCACTTCCTGAGGAGATAAAGGAAAAGATACTTGAGAGGGTTTCAAACAGGGCACTCGCCCTGAGAGCCTTTGAATACATAAAGCTGGTAAGAAGAGAAGATGGCACCCTCTGGGTAAAGGAGGAATTTGAAGATACAAACAACCACGCCCTGTGGTTTATGGTGCTCGCGTGTGTAAACTATGCCCAGAGGCTCATAAGAGGGGAGGAGCTGGACTGATGCCCTGGAATGTGATAGTAAAGAAAAAATTTAACTGGGCACATTTCCTTACAGACTACCACGGCGCTCCAGAGCCCATTCATGGACACACCTGGACTGTAGAGGTTCATATAAGGGCGGACAGCGTAGATGCGGGTGGTATGGGCTATGACTTTCTGGAGATAGACAGTTTTCTGAGGGAGCTCCTGCCCGATTACAGGCTTCTGAATGAGCTGGTGGATTTCTCACCAAGTGCAGAGAACATGGCAAGGTGGATTTACCAGAAGGTGAAGGAGAGATACCCCACAGTCTCAAGGATAATCGTGTGGGAGAAGGAAGACTGTGGGGCGGAATACTGGGAGGATTAACAGCTGACACAGTTAGCCTGCTTTGCCTCCCTTGCCTTCTTTGCCATCTCAGGGTCGTAGGCTTTGCCTTGCCAGAGCATCTGATAGACCACCTCGTGTGTGCTCTCTGCAAGCTCCGTTAGCTCTTTAAAGAGCCTGTTGAAGCCCTCGCTCCTATGAGATTCCTCGTGGTCTTCCAGAGACCTCCAGAAGGTAATTATGAGCACTTCTCTTTCCTTCAGCGGATGCTCTGTAGTCTGACCTGCTGTGGATCCCTCAAGGGATACACCACCCGTATTCAGTGCAACAAAGCCTCCATAGAAGCCCGTGTCGGAGTGGTAAGTTTTCACATGCTCGCAGAGGTATGCCACCCTTTCAGCCACATCGTCAATGGTGACACCCTCCTTTAGCACCACGTAGTTTATGTTAACTATGGCATCCTCTGGAACGTCTACTATGTAGTTTCCATACATGGTTGCACCTCCTGCAAGTTTTTTAACGATTTTCTAATATAATAAAATCCTTAAAAGAGTGCTATGCGTTAAATCATAAATACTGACATTCAGTATCCTTCGTATGCCCGCTCATAGAGCCTGTAGACATCCTCAAGGGATGGCTCTACCGGGTTTATTCCAAAGAGTCCCCTTGAGAGCATATAGACATCCTCCGTAAGTCTGTCCAGTTTTTCCCTCTCCACTCCAAGGTCTTTGAGGCTCACCCTCAGTCCCACCCTATGCAGAAAGTCCTCAAGGGCTTTTACTGCCATGTGGGGCTCTGCAGGATAGCCCATAAGCTCTGCAAAGAGGGCATACTTCTGAGGGCTTCCCCTGTAGTTGAAGTCCGTTACCGCCACAGCAAGGGCTGCAAGGCCTTCAGCATGGGCTACATGGGGGTAGTGGGCCGAGACGGGATGTTCCATGCCATGTATGAGGGCAACCCTTTTTCTGTCTATGGCAATACCTGCCAGCATGGCCGCATAGCTCATATAAGACCTTGCCCTGAGGTTGTCTGGCTCTTCCAGGGCTATGGGAAGCCACTCTCTGATAAGTGCTACAGCCCTTATTGCAAGCTCCTCCGCAAACTGGTTGGAAAGCCTGTTGGTAAGGGACTCAAGGGCATGCATGAGGGCATCTACGCCTGTAATGGCGGTGAGCTTTCTGTCCATGCTTACCGTAAGGGAAGGGTCTATTATGGCAGCCCTCGGGTAATTGAGGGAGTGGGAAATTACCAGCTTTTCCTTTCTTATGGGATTGGAAAGGACCGAATACCTGTTTACCTCGCTACCGGTGCCCGCGGTGGTGGGGATGCATATGACAGGCCTGTTCAGAAAAGGTATGAGCCTTGGACCTTCGGGGTAGTTCACGTAGTCCCATGCGTAGCCTTCATTGGAGGAGACTATGGATATGGCCTTCGCAGAGTCCAGGCTGCTACCTCCACCAAGACCCACTATGTAGTCTATCTTCTCTCTCACCACAAGCTCACTGGCAAGGTTAACCACCTTGTCCGTGGGGTTTGGCTCAATCTGGTCAAAGAGGAGGACCTCCTCTGCACCGCTTCTTTTCAGAGAATCAACGACCCTCTGAAGGGCTCCACTTTCCCTTGTGCTTCTTTTACCCGTGACCACAAGAGCCCTGTAGCCAAAGCGCCTGCCCACCTCCCCAACCTTTTCTAAAGTGCCCGTGCCAAATATTACCTCAACAGGGAGATAAAACTCAAAGTTCATGCCTCTGTTATGTCTTCCCTCTGGAGCTCAACCTCTTCCGGTATGGTTGCCTCAAAGGTTACTGCAGGATAGGTGGGCACTATGCCCTCTTCCTCTGCCTTTTCTGCACAGTGGGCGTGGTATCTCGTCCAGGGTATTACCATGAGCCTTTCAAAGGGTATTTCTTCGTTGCAGTATTCACATATACCGTAGGTGCCAGCCTGCATCTTGCCCAGGGCATGGTCAATTTCCTTAATTATGAAAAATTCTCTTGAGGAGAGGGTATCAAGAAGCTCCTGTGTGTAGGTCATCTGACCTATATCCTCAAGGTCCCTTGGCTCCTTTACCTCCTCCCCAATGCGCGCCTGGGTGTCTTCCTTCTTCCTGTAGCGTTCAAGAAGCTTCGCCTTCTCCTCAAGCAGCTTGTCTCTCAGAACCTCAAGCTGTTCTCTGCTCAGCATGTCAGCCCTCCTAAAAGGAATTCAGAATAATATATGCTAAAATTTTCTCCCGATGTATTCCCTTCTTCACAGATACAAAAGTATAACAGTAGCCATTATAGCAGTTGCAACAGGGGGTTTTTTTCTGTGGCTGTTCTTTGCAGGAGGTGTGAGTGATATAACTTCACCCTCAAAGAGATGTGTGGTGGAGGTAGGCTCAGGCTGTGTAACTCTAAAGGATTACAGAAGAGAGCTTCTGAGATTTTCTGAACTTCTGAAAAATCCACAGATGGAAGAGCTTGTCAGAGAGCAGGTGCTGTCAAACCTTACGGCTCAGGAGCTCCTGTATCAGAAGGCAAAGAGCCTTTCCTTCATCGCCAGCGATGAGGAGGTGGTGGAGGTAATAAAGTCTGACCCATCCTTTCAGGAGGGTGGTCTTTTCACCTCATCTAAATACAGGGAGGTGCTGTCAAGGATAGGGCTGACGCCGGAAGAATACGAAGAATACATAAGGAAAGTCCTGAGCATCCAGAAGCTTCTTAGTTTTTTGAGCAACGGTGTATACCTTTCAGAAAAAGAGCTGGAGATAAACCTGCTTGCGGAAAACACGCTTCTGAGTGGAAGTTTGTATCTTATAACTCCTGCAGATGTATCCCAGGGCTACAGCCCTTCAGAGCAGGAAATGCTGGAATACTACCAGAAGAACAGAGAGCTCTTCAAAAGGCCTGAGGGGAAGCTCATATGGGTATGGAGAGAGAGGGAAAAGGAGAAGGCTCTGTCCATATACAATGAGCTAAAAAAAGGAAAGGAAAGTCAGGGCTATCAGGAATATAGACTGCCGGAGGACACCCAGAAGATGGGAAGCCTCCTGGAAAAGGAAGCTCAGAAGCTTAGCCCTCAGGAAAGGTTCAGCATCACAAAGGATGGAGAAGATTATGTGGTCCTGTATCTAAAACAGGTCATTCCCGCAGGGTATGAAGAGTTTGAGAAGGTGAAGGAAAAGGTGAAAGAGAGACTGGTGGAGGAAAAGTCGCAGTCCATCCTGCTACAGAAGGCACAGGAGGTGGCAAAGGAGCTAAGAGAGGGGAAAAAGCCCGCTGTGAGGGCTCTGAACTTCTCTGACACGCCAGCCATGCAACTCAATGCAGTGGTCAACATGGACCAGAACAGTCTGGTTCGCATTGTGCTATCTGGGGAAAGGGTCTTTGGTCCCTATCCTCTAAGGCAAGGCTACGGGGTGCTTCTTGTGGAAAAGAGGAGCAGAAAGGAGCTAAGACCTGAAGAAAGGGAGGAAGTAGTCAGGGACATACTCAGCCTCAAGTCTCAGGCTATGCTCACCCAGTATGTGGAACACCTGAAAAAGAACACAAAAATACGCATAAACAAGGAACTGCTTGGAGGTGTATGAAATGGAAAAGAAGTGGAGGACAGCCATAACCCAGCATGTGGGGCATGAAACTTACATAAGGGGCTACAGGCTTCTGGACCTTGTGGGAAACCTGAGCTTTGCCCAGGCCATATACCTGATACTCAAAGGAGAGCTTCCCGGCGAAAAGGAATCAAAGATGATGGAAGCCATCTTTGTCTCCGTAATTGACCACGGAATAGCACCACCTTCTGTTATAGCTGCAAGGTCCGTGGCTTCAGGCGGTAATTCTCTCAACGTGGGCGTTGCTGCAGGTGTTCTGGCCTTTGGTTCTGCCCATGGCGGAGCCCTTGAGGATGCCATGAAGTTTATTCAGGAAGGAGTGGCAAGCCAGAAAAGTGTGGAGGATATAGTAAAAGAACATCTTGAAGCTAAAAAGCCCATACCTGGCTATGGACACAGATACTACAAGGACTTTGACCCCAGGACCAAGAGGCTCATGGATGTAGCCAGAAGTCTTGGCTTTTACGGAAAACACTGTGAGTTTGCAGAGGCGGTTCAGGAGGAGATTGGTAGGCAGAAGGGCAAAAGGCTTGTGCTCAACGTGGATGGGGGCATTGCTGCGGTTGCATCAGAGATGGGCTTTGACTGGAGGCTTGGAAAGGGCTTTTTCATAATAGGAAGGGTTCCAGGGCTTGTGGCGCATGTCTATGAAGAGCTCACCACAGAAAAGCCCTTCTCCAAGAGGCTTGATGAAGAGGCAGAGACAGAATACACGGGTGTGCCTCCAAGAGAATTGCCCGAAGAGTTCAGGAGGGTATGAGCCTGCAGGAGAGCATACTTAGGCTTTACAGGTTTTTTACCGGTATAGTCTTCAATGTGGCAATAATTATACTTCTCTTTTCTCTCTTCGTAGGTCTTGGAAGAACCATTCTGGAGCTTGGCCTGGTCTTTACAGAGGCAACGGTAAGGCTCAGCATAAAGGAGCTTGTTACCAACGTTCTTTCCATAGTAATACTCCTTGAACTTGTAAGGGCCTTTGTGGACTACTTTGAACATGAGAGAGTTAGAGTTGAAATACTCATAGAAATAGCCGTAGCCTTCATGATAAGGGAGTTGATGATATACATTTTTGCCGGCAACTTAAAGGGGACAGATGTGATTCTCTGGACGCTGGGTATAGCCCTTCTGGTTGGGGCAAGGACGCTTACGGTTGTGTTCAAACCCACAAAATAGCTCTAAACTTCGTAGATAAGGTCAAGAAGTTCCTTTGCCTTCTGCTGGTCAATGAGCTTCAGCCTTTTATAGACCTCCCTTGCCTCTGATACCTTTCCGGCCCTGACGCAGGCAACTCCAAGTTTAAGGAGAAGCTCCGGGTCTTCAGGCTTCTCCTGAAGCTCTTTCTTTAAATCTTCAATAAACCTCTCCAGAAGGCTCTCTCCCATCCTGCTGAAGACTCCCTTATAGCCTCTCTCCATCATGGTCTTGCTCCATAAAATCTATAACTGAGACTGCATATCCTCTCCAGATTTTCCAGAACAAGGTCCTCCACGAATGGGTTATGAGATATAAGAACCACGTTCAGTCCAAAGCCTCCCTCCTCAAGTAATCTTCTTGAGTTTTTTAAAAACTCTCTCAGCACCTCATCATGTTCTATCTCAAAGGGTGCACCTAGGAAGTGATGGCTTATACCCAGAAAACTGCCGGGCTTTACCCTCACCGTTAGCCGTATGGGATTGAGGCTCTCTATGAGCCTTTCTCTCTCAACTGCATACTCAAGCCCAAACATGAGCATGGCGTCGGTGACCAGATGCCTGGAGGATAGAGAAACAAACTGTCTGAAACCGCTTTCTCTGAAGTCCAGCTTGAGGTTGTCCTTTACGGTCTCAACCCAGTGGGGGTGTGGGTTTTCCAGTAGCCAGAATATTTTCTCAGGATAAAAGCTCTGACCTTCCTGCCTTCCCCACAGCATGGTGACTAGGGGCATTGTTATAAATATAGGCTGGGTTTATATTTTTATGCCATGTTTGGAGTGCTCAGAAAAAAACCCCTTGACAAACTTGTGGAAGCTCTCGGGAAGGAGAAGGTGAATACATCCCTCGTTGAAAGAAAACTCTATTCCTACGATGCAACTCCCATACCCGTTGAGAGGGCTTTACCCTCCGCTGTGGTCTTTCCAGAGAGCCATGAGGATGTGGTTAAACTGGTAAAGGCATGCTATGAAGAAGGAATACCCATCTTCCCGAGAGGTGCCGGCTCAGGCCTGACGGGTGGTGCAGTGCCAACCTCTGAGAGGGGCGTGGTTGTATCCTTTGAGAGGATGAAGCGATTTGAGGTGAACGTGGACAACGCCACTGCAGAGGTCCAGCCAGGCGTTATAACTGCACAGTTTCAGGAGTATGTGGAAAGGCTGGGGCTCTTCTATCCACCAGACCCCTCTTCTTTCAAGTATTCAACCCTTGGGGGGAACATTGCAGAAAACGCCGGCGGACCAAGATGCCTCAAGTATGGTGTAACGAGGGAATATGTGCTGGGGCTTACCGCAGTGATAAAAGATGGGGAGGCTATAAAGACGGGAAACCCTGTCATAAAGGATGTGGCAGGCTACGATATTACCAAGCTTTTTGTAGGGTCTGAAGGGACACTGGGTCTGATAACCTCTGCAACCCTCAAGCTGATACCCAAGCCAAAGGCAAGGGCAACCGCACTGGCGCTCTTTGACAGACTTGAGCATGTGGGCAGGGCGGTTACAAAGATATTCACCTCTGGCATATTCCCCTCCGCCCTTGAGTTTATGGATGAGGATGCCATAAGGGCTGTGGAGGACTACAAGCCAGTGGGACTGCCAAAGGTATCAGCACTGCTTCTCATAGAGGTGGATGGCTCACCTCAGAGCGTGCAGGAGGATATAAGGGATATTAAAGAGCTGCTTCATTCCATGGGAGTGGAGGTAAGGACTGCAAACAGCAGGGAAGAAGAGGAAAGGCTCTGGAGTGCAAGAAAAAGCCTGGGGCCGGCCCTTGGAAACCTGAGAACAGGCAAAATAAACGAGGACATAGTAATTCCGAGAATACATCTCTCAGAAGCAATTCCAGAGTTCAGGAAGGTTGCAAAGAAATACGACCTTCTAATGGTCATATTTGGACACATAGGAGACGGGAACCTTCATGTGAACCTGCTCTATGACAAAGCTAACAGAGAAGAGGAAGAAAGGGCAGAGAAGGCAGTGGACGAGGTTTTTGAAATTGCCCTCAGATACAACGGCTCCATAACGGGAGAGCATGGCGTTGGGCTCACAAAGAAGAAGTTTCTCCAGTGGCAGTTTGGAAATGCGGGATATGAACTGCTCAAAGGTATAAAGAGGCTCTTTGACCCCAAAAACCTTTTTAATCCGGGTAAAGTGGTGGAGCTTGAACCATGATAAGGGTCCTATTGATGCTTACGATGCTTGCAGGTCTAAGCAATGCAAGCGATGAGTTTGTGAAAGGCCTCGTGGATAAGCTTATGGAAAAGGGGCAGTCAGCATGGTGGTGGGATTCTAAGTGGTGGGATGAGGGCTACATAGAAAATGTGCCCAACTACAGGGTGAGAGTGGAAACCGCTGTAGTTAAGAAAAGAGATGTGGAAGTGCCCGTCTTCATATACAGGCCAGATGACAGGGAAAGGTATCCAGGAGTTCTTTTTATACATGGAAGGCGTGGGCTTGACGACCTGTTTAAACTTCATGCAAAAAGGCTTGCCAGCAAGGGGTTTGTTGTGATAGCGCCAGACCTCTACACTGGCAGGCTTATACCCCAGTTTCCCATAGAGCATGACCCCGTGCTTGAGGAGGACCTTGATGCAGTCCTGGTGTATGCCCTTAACAGAGATGACTTAAAAGGAAAAAGAATCTGTGCCTACGGACTTACAAGGGGTGGATACTACGCTATCAGGCTTCTCGTGACCTTTAAAAGGCAGGAGAAGAACATAGCCTGCTTTGTGGCCTACTATCCCCATATGCAAAACCCCAACGCCCCAGAGCCTGAACAGGTTTACCGCTACGCCCCAGAGTGGGAAAGCCTTAGAATACCCACCCTGATACTTGTGGGTGAAAATGAGCAGTATCAGAGGATAAGACCTGCGCTTGTGGCGGTAGAACACCTCAGGGCAAAGGGCGTGCCTATATGGATACTGGTTTACCCGGGCGTGGGAAGGGGCTTTGACTTCAGACTTGACAGGAGAACCTTTGCCGATGACCTGGCATCAAAGGATGCTCTTATAAGGTCTTCACTTTTCATGAAGAGGCACCTTGAGAAGGAATAGCCTTTAAAGCCCTGTGGAATATCTCTCTATCTCCCCTGTATTTCAGCAACCTCTCCACCTCTTCAGCAGGGAAAAACTTTGCATCCTTCACCTCCCAGGATGGCTCCGGCTCCCCATCCACATACGCCATAAGATAGTAAACAACGCTCTTTCTTATCTTCTCCCCCTCCCTCACATACCAGTAGTTTATCTTACCAAGCTCTGAAATTATCTTCCCCCTTACTCCTGTCTCTTCGTAAACTTCCCTGACTGCAGTATCCTCTGGCTTTTCTCCTTCTTCCACAAGACCTTTGGGAAAAGTCCACACATCAGAAGGATTCTTGATAAGCAGAATCTGTCCTTCCCTAATAAGCACACCTCCCGCAGAGAATTCCTCCTTCACGGAAGCACCTCCACCCTTCCCCTTGAGAGGACCCTTCCCCTCAGCATTCTGTCCTCCCTCCTTATGCGTATTACTTTCCCAACTCCGCCAGTATCCACAGCCACTGCCTGAAAGCCCACCTCAATGGAACCGCTCCTGTAAACAGCCTCCACAGCCTCACCAGCCTTCACCGCAGGAACTTCCTTCAGCAGGGACCTTCTGAGTATGGTCCCCTTTGTTATGCGGGTTGAAGCCACAAAGTTCCCAAAATCCTCGGGGCTGAGCCTCAGGTCTGAGGGTATGGTCTTCATCAGTCTCTCCTCCACCCTGAAATGCTCAGGTCTTATTGGACTTCCCTGTGGTATGTCCTCAAGGGCTATGTAGACCTTTGCCTTCCAAAGGGCATCTATGATAGCCTGATACCTTTCTCTGCCCGAATAGAGGTATGCAACTGCCCTGCTTCTGCCGTATTCCATATCCAGCTCAACCCTCTCAATTTCCATGCCTCTGGGAGAGGGTATCCTGACCTTCTGAACCTTCACGCTATCGCCGAAGCGCCTGTATACCTCTGACTCCACGAGCCTTTCAGGACTTGCAAAGGCAAGGCATAGGGCAAACAGAAGGCTAAGAAGCCACATGCATTGTCTGCATCAGTTCTCTTATAAGGGTTGCCGGCTCCACTTCCTTTGGACACACCAGGTTGCACTTGTTGCAGGAAAGGCAGTGATAAAGGTTTCCTTCCCTTACCGCCTGATAGGCTCTTAGCTCTTTGTTTTCCTCCCTCGGGTCTTCGTAGAACCTGAAAAGTTTGGCAAAAAACAGAGGACCCGCATAGTTCTCTTCAAGCACCTGTGGGCAGAAGGACTGACAGGCAAGGCATAGAATGCAGTCCGCAGAATTCTCTATCTTTCTGCTAAGTTCTGGCTCTATTCTCGGGTCTTTGCTCTGCTCTTTTATCCAGAGTCGCATGCTCTTGATTTTCCCCACAACCTCTTCGTTGTCCACAACCAGGTCTTTTATTACCCTGAAGTTCCTTATGGGTTCTATGAGCACTTCCTCACCGAAAAGGGCATAGGGCAGTGCCTGCTCCTTGCAGGCAAGCCTGGGAAAGCCATTCACAATTATGGTGCAGGTTCCACATATGCCTGCCCTGCAAAAGTGTCTGAAGCTGAGCGTTGGGTCAAGGTCTTCTTTTATTCTCTGAAGCGCCATAAGAAGGGTCATACCCTCCTGATAGGGAACTTCAAAGGTCTGATAGTAGGATTTTCCAGAATCTTCCTGCCTCTTTATCTTCAGCCTTAAAACCATGGTTAAATAATGTATTCTATTGTGTATGCTGGTCAAGCACTTTGAGAGCAGGGAGGCCTTCTACAGATTCCTCAAGGAGAAAATGGGTGTTTTTTTCAGAGAAGCCTACGAAAGGGCCTTTGAGGGGGTCTTCCATGTGATATATACGAAGGGGGTAAAGACTGAAGTTATTGTCCCTCTTGCAAAAAGAGCCTGCCTGCATGCCTTTTACAGTGAAGACTCTGTTGTCCTGTGTGGTTCAGAAACTCAGCTAAAGGATTTTTGCTCCCTTCTTGTTAAAGAGGACAGAAGCCTTGCCCTTGAAATCCTTCAGAAGCTCCAGAGCTACAGAAAGAGGTCCTTTAAGCTCCAGTTCAACCAGAAAATACTGCCCCTGGGTATAAAGACTGCGGTAATGGGCATTCTCAACATAACACCCGACTCCTTTTCTGACGGTGGTCTTTACCTTGAGCCTTCAAAGGCAATAGAGAGGGCGGTGCAGATGGTGGAAGAAGGTGCGGATATAATAGATATAGGAGCAGAGTCCACAAGGCCAGGCTCTGAGAGAATAAGCGCAGAGGAGGAGCTCAGAAGGCTTATCCCTGTGCTGAAGGAAGTAAGAAAAGAGCTCCCCAATGTCTGGATTTCCATAGATACATACAAGGCGAAGGTGGCACAGGCATGCCTTGAGGAGGGGGCAGACATAATAAACGATATAAGCGGTGGAACCTTTGACGGAGAGATGTTCAGGGTCGTGGCATCCTATGGCTGTCCTTACGTGCTCACGCATATAAAGGGAAGACCGGAGACATGGAGAGAAAAACCACCCGTCTACGAGGATGTAGTGGAGGAGATAGTGCTGTGGTTTGAGGAGAGGCTGAGGGCTCTGAAAGATACTGGCTATAATGGACAGGTAATCCTTGACCCGGGCATAGGCTTTGGGAAACTCCCTGAGCATAACGTGGAAATACTCAAGAGGTTTGAAGAGCTCAGAATATTGGGTCTTCCGCTTCTTGTGGGCGTCTCAAGAAAGTCCTTTATAGGTCTTGTGATGGAGGGGCTTCTCAGGAAGAAAACTGAGCCTGTGGAGAGGCTGTATGGCAGTCTGGGTGCCCTTGCACCTGCCGTAATCAAGGGGGCAAACATAGCAAGAGTCCACGATGTAAGACAGACAAGGGAGTTTCTGGCACTTCTTGACACGGTAAGAACGTATGGTGAATTTTAACTGGGAACTTATAAGGCTCTTTTCATGGAGAGACATTGTTGATATACTGGCAGTTTCTGCTTTTATTTATGGCATTCTGTATTTTCTAAGAATAACAAAGGGTCTTCAGATTTTCAGGGGAATTATGGTGCTTGCAGCCTTCTGGCTTCTTGCGGAGCTTCTCAGTCTGAGAACCCTTTCCTGGGTCTTTGAAAAGCTGTGGACTGTGGGGCTTTTTTCACTTGTGGTTATATTCCAGCCGGAGATAAGGAAAACGCTCAGCAGGCTTGGACAGAAGACAGGAATATCCGTAATAAAGCCTGTGGAGGAGAGGGTGGTGGACAGGGTGGTGAGGGCATGCTCCTTTCTCTCAGATAGACAGATAGGTGCGCTCATAGTGATTGAAAGGGGACAGAATGTGGAAGGCGTTGTAGAGGGTTGTGTCCTCATAGACAGCCTTGTATCTGTTGAGCTGCTGATAACCATATTCAACCCCATATCTCCATTGCACGACGGTGCGGTAGTGGTGAGGGGAGACAGAGTCCTCTATGCCTCTTGCATACTGCCCCTTTCAAAGTCCGCAGAACTCCCAAAGAAATACGGAACCAGGCACAGGGCTGCCCTGGGTATCTCGGAAGAAACGGATGCTCTGTGCGTGGTAGTTTCTGAAGAGACCGGAGAGATTTCCCTTGCTGTAGGTGGTAAGCTGCAGAGGAACCTTGACCCGGAAATGCTGAGAGAACTACTTTTAAAGGAGTTGAGAATTGAAAAGGCTTGAGGTCTTTTTATTCAGGGACTGGCAATACAAGATCCTTTCCCTTCTGATTGGCATAGCAATGTGGTTTTTTATCAATTTAGGGGAGAGGGTTCCCATGAGCATAGAAAGAAGCATTGAAGTTTACAACAGGGAGCAGGGCTACGACTACAGGCTTGAAAGGAAAAAGGCAAGGATAAGGCTCAGAGTGATGGAGAGGTTCGTTTCTGAGGAAATGCTGGAAGGAGCCAGCGCAGGCGTGAATGTGAAGGGCATGAGGGAAGGTGAATACACTCTCAAGGTAGAGACCAGAAATCTACCAAAATTTGTTGTATCTGTTGATAGGATTGAACCTGAGTACGTCAAGGTGAGAATAATAAAAGCCCCCGAAGGGGGCCAGTAGTCTTATCCGCAGGAGAAGGAACTACCGCAACCGCAGGAGCCAGAAACGTTGGGATTCCTTATGGTGAAGCCGCCACCCATAAAGTCCATCACGTAGTCAAGCTCTGCGTTGTTCACATAGGGCATGGAGAACTGGTCTATGGCAATTCTCAACCCCCCAAACTCAAAGACGTTGTCTCCCTCTTCTATTGTATCATCAAAGCCCATGGCATACTGAAAACCGGAACATCCTCCGGGAACAACCCTTATCCTGAGTATGGGCTCAGTGATGCTGTTTTCCTGGGCAATTCTCAGCACCTCCTGAACCGCTTTTTCTGTAGCAAAGAAGTTAAAGGCTACCTTTTGCATAACACTACCTCCTATAAGAATTTCTTAAGAATATGATAAGCTTGGGGCAGGCTTTTTCAAGGGGAAGCTATATGACCATTCTCATGGAGAGCTTTCCACCCTGTGAATCAGCCAGTAGACCACACCAAGGGCTGTAAGAACCAGTGCAAGAGTTATGAGCTCCTGAAACTTCTCGGGGGATAGGGAGATGATAAGAACCTTTCTTATGACTGCAGCAAGGGCAACCCCCACAAAAGCCTTTATACTTACAGCTCCTCCCCTTATGTGTTTTATCTCTTCCGATAGAAGCTCGGATATGGCATAGAGAATAAGCACAGAGCCCAGTATGCTCAGACCTCCTCTCTCAAGAGGTAGCTGACCCACAAGGACCATGTAGAACTCATACACTATCCAGACTATGAGGAAAACACCAACAATGGAAAGGGTGAGTATGATAAAGGCATCAAAAACCCATGCTATGCGCCTTATACTACCTATCAATATGCTCTGATGTCTTTTCAACTCCTCCATGGTTATATATCATAAAAGCTGTCAGACTCAGGTCTTATAATAATCCACATGCCTATAGACAAGGAAAAGATAAAGCAGGCAATAAGGCTATACCTTGAGGGCATAGGAGAGGACCCGAATAGAGAGGGTCTTCTGGAAACCCCAGACCGTGTTGCTCGCATGTGGGAAGAGTTTGAAAGGCAGAGGGGCTTTGACTTCAAGCTTTTTGAGGAGTTTGGCTCATACAATGAGATGGTGCTTGTAAAGGACATAAACATATACTCCCTGTGCGAGCACCATCTCCTGCCCTTCTTTGGCAAAGCCCACATAGCCTACATACCTGACGGAATAGTATGCGGTCTTTCCAAGCTGGTTCGAACGGTGCGTGCCTTTTCACTGAGACCTCAGGTGCAGGAAAGGCTCACCAATGAGATAGCAGACTTTCTGATGCAGCAGCTCAATCCAAAAGGTGTGGCAGTGGTGCTCGAGATGGAGCATCTGTGCATGTCCATGAGGGGAGTTATGTCTCCGGGGCATCTCACAACCACCTCAGCCCTGAGGGGGCTTTTTCTGAGCGATCTCAGGACCAGGGAGGAGTTTCTAAAGCTGATAGGCAAGTCATCTCCATGAAGGTTTGCCTTATAGCAGGGTCTGGAGAGCTGCCGGGTGTTTTCCTGAAAAAGGCAAGAGAAAAAGGTCTTGAAGTTTTTGTGGCAGGAGTCAAGGGTATAACAGACCTTCCAGCAGACGAATACTTCCCCCTCGGCAAGGTGGGCAGGCTCCTGAGAGCACTTGAGAGGAGGGGAATAAAGGATATAGTTATGCTTGGAAAGTTTGAGCACAGCCTTATATTTTCCCATCTTCTCACCCTTGATGAGCTTGCCCTCAAAGTGCTTAAAAAGGCAAAGGATAAAAAGCCTCAGACACTTGTCAGGACGCTTATGGAAGAGCTTCAGGCTCTTGGCTTTCAATTCCCAGACCCAAGACCTTACCTTGAGGAGCTTCTTGCACCTGAGGGACTTATGTCCACCAATGAACCCTCAGAAGAGGCCATGGAAGATGGTGTATGGGGCTTTCTTATAGCAAGACAGATAGCGGACCTTGACATAGGACAGACCATCGTAGTAAAGGAAAAGGCCGTAGTGAGCGTTGAGGCGATGGAGGGAACCCAGAAAACGATAGAGAGAGCTGGCCAGCTGGCTGGAAGGGGTTGCAGGGTTATAAAAGTGGCAAGAAAAAGTCAGGACTTTCGCATAGATGTGCCCACGGTAGGTCCAAAGACGCTGGAAGCCATAAAGAAGATAAAGGGGGATGCCCTCTTTGTGGAGGCAGGAAAGGTTTACCTTCTGGAGAGGGAAAAGCTTATAAAGCTGGCAGACAGATATGGAATATCCCTCTATGGGCTCTGAAGGAAGAACTCAATGGCTTCCTTTGGCTTGCCCTCAAAAACAACCCCTCCATCTTTGAAAACAAAAACCCTGTCACATCTCAGAAGGTTTGAAAACCTGTGAGCAACAAGCACTATGGTTTTACCCTCAAACTGGCTGAATATGTTGTCCAGAACCTCCTCTTCCTTTTTTGCATCAAGGGCAGATGTAACCTCATCAAGAAGAAGGACTTCTGGAGACCTTAAAAAGACCCTTGCAAGGGCAAGCCTCTGCTTCTCCCCTCCAGAAAGGCTTCTTGGACTTACCTCCTGGTCAAGGCTCTCCACAAAATCGCATCCAGCAAGCCTGAGGGATTTCCAGAAGAGTTCTTCATCCTTTCCCCCTGCCATGAGAAGGTTTTCTCTTACAGTGCCCGGGAAGACGAAGGCATCTTGAGAAATTAGCAGAAAGTGTTTCCTGAGGTCTTCCCTTTTTATGTCCCTCAGCTCAAGCCCATCCACCCTCAGGCTCCCTTCGTAGGGCACAAGTCCTGCAAGCACACGCAGAAAGGTGCTCTTGCCCGAGCCTGTATCCCCCATTATTCCAACCTTTTCACCTCTATGGATGCTAAGGTTCACATCTCTGAGTAATTCAGCTCCCCTAAATCTTACACTTAACCCCTTCACCTGCAGACCTTCTTTCAGGCTCTGCAGGGGCAATTTCCCCTCTTCCTCTTCCCTCAGGCTCAGAAGCTCTCTTATCCTTTCTATAACGGGTAGTGAAGACCTCACTTCCATCACACCCTTCTGGGATTCCATGAGGGGATTTTGCATAAACACAAGAGCTGTAAGGTAGGAGATGAATTCTCCCGGTGTTAAACTGCCTTCCACTACCCTGTAGCCTCCGTAGAGTATGACCAGCGCAACCACCAGATAACCAAAGGTGTAGTTAAAGACAGAATTAAGGGCAAAGTATACCTCCGACCTGAAGCTGGACCTGAAGAGAGACCTGTTTAGCTCATGAAAAAGCCTCTCAAACATGGACTGTGCGCCAAAGCTTCTTATGCTATCAAAACCGGAAAAGGAGCTGAAAAGCCTGTCTGCCACGCCAGCATAACTTTCCTGAGCCCTCTTTATGTGCTTGCCTCTCTTACCGCCAAAGTATCTCACCGCAAGGGAAAGGACGGGGAGAAGAAAAATTAGCCCCACCGTCAAAAGCCAGTCTCTGTATAAGAGGACACCGAAGAGGAAAAGCACAGTTATGGGCTCCCTTATGAGCTTTATGGCATAAGAACCTATAAGGTTTCTGTAAAGGTTCATGTCAGATATGACCCTTGAGGCAAACTCTCCAGCAGAAATGCCAAGGAAGGCAGAGTAGTCCACTCTTAAAAGCCTTCTGAAGGCTTCCTCTCTGAGCCCCCTCATCTCAAGCTCCGTGTAAAGTGCAGAGAAAAAACTCACAGCGAAGTTTCCTGTCTGAGAGAGAAGGACGAGCCCGATAAGTGCTAGTATTGTCCTGAATATCTCTTCCTCTTCTTTTAACAGAAAGACCTTGTCCACAAGTGATTTAATGAGCAGAGTAATTCCTGCAGTCCCTGTAGCTTCAAGCACAGAACCAAGAAGACTCAGGATTATAAAATGCCAGTATTTCTTCAGGCGTCCAGATGCCCACTTGATATTATCCATACAGTAGACTATTTTATTAGAGAGCCATGGTGAGATGGATAGCTGGGATAATACTGGCTTTCCTGCTGATTGACCATATATGGGTTCATTATGGTGGACCACTGGCAGAAAGGCTTAGAGGGCAGTACAGGGAGGAACTAAAAAGGGGAACCATTGAGAAAGAAGAGGTCCCTCTTCAGCAGTCCTATAGGAAAAGTATACTTGACCAGGCGTGGGAGAGGGTAAAGGGAGCTCTAAAGAGAGAAAAAGCAGAACAAAAGAGTTGATTTTTCAGGAGGTCTGATATGGAATTCAGGTTCAACACCATAGAAGAAGCCCTTGAGGACATAGCTCAGGGGAAGATGGTGATAGTGGTGGATGACCCAGACAGGGAAAACGAGGGCGACCTCGTTATGGCGGCGGAGAAGGTCAGCCCTGAAGCCATAAACTTCATGGCAAAGTATGGAAGAGGTCTTATATGCCTCACTTTGACACCTCAGAGGTGCGATGAGCTTGACCTCTACCCGATGGCGATGAGAAACACAGACCCCAAGGGCACCTACTTCTGCGTCTCCATAGACGCCCACCCGAGATTTGGCACCACCACGGGCATATCCGCCTTTGACAGGGCGATGACCATAAAGCTGGCAGTTAGTCCCGATGCAAAGCCTTCCGACTTTATAAGGCCGGGGCATGTGTTTCCACTGAAGGCAAAGCCCGGGGGTGTTCTGGAGAGAGCAGGACACACGGAGGCGAGCGTTGACCTTGCAAGGCTTGCAGGTCTTTATCCGGCTGGGGTCATATGCGAGATAATGAAGGAAGACGGAAGCATGGCAAGGCTTCCTGACCTTGTGGACTTTGCAAGAAGGTTTGACCTCAAGATAATAACCATAGCGGACCTCATAAGATACAGGCTGAAAAGGGAAAGGCTTGTGATTCGTGAGGCTACCGCAAACCTCCCCACAAGGTACGGCTTTTTCAAGATACACGCCTACAGGCACATACTCACCGGAGAAGAACAGGTAGCTCTTACCATGGGAGAGTGGAAAGAAAACGAGCCGGTCCTTGTCAGAGTTCACTCTGAATGTCTTACGGGCGATGTGTTCAAGTCTCTGCGGTGCGACTGCAGGTCCCAGCTTGAGTCTGCCATGGAGGCCATAGCTCAGGAAGGAAAGGGCGTGCTCGTCTACATAATGGGTCACGAAGGAAGGGGAATAGGCATAGTGAACAAGATAAAGGCATATCATCTTCAGGATATGGGCTATGACACGGTGGAGGCCAACGAAAAGGTGGGATATCCCGCAGACCTCAGAGACTACGGAATAGGCGTTCAGATACTTCTTGACCTTGGCGTCAAAAAGATGAGGCTTCTTACCAACAACCCGAGAAAGATAGTGGCTCTTGAGGGCTATGGGCTGGAGGTGGTGGAGAGAGTGCCCCTCAAGACGCCAGCCTGCGAACACAACCAGAGGTATTTAGAGGCTAAGAAGACAAAGCTTGGCCACCTACTCTAAGGGCAGGTATACGGTAAAAAGGCTTCCCTTTCCTTCTTTGCTCATCACCTCTATTTTCCCTCCGTGGGACAGGGCTATGTGTTTTACTATGGAAAGCCCAAGGCCGGTCCCTCCGAGGTCCCTTGACCTTGAGGGGTCTACCCTGTAAAACCTTTCAAAGATGAAGGGAAGATGCTCTCTGGGAATGCCTATACCCGTGTCCTCCACCTCTATCTGAACCTGAGGGTCAACCCTTTTTGCTCTGACCTCAACCCTGCCGCCACTTCTGTTGTACTTAATAGCGTTGTCCACAAGGTTTTTTAGAAGAAGAAACAGCTTGTCCCAGTCCCCCTTTACCTTAAAGCCATGCTCCACAGAGTTCAGGAGCTCCACCTCCCTCTCCTGGGCCTGAGGCTCCAGAAGGTCATAGACTTCTTCAACGAGAACTCTAAGGTCAATCTCCTCCCTTTTTATTCTCTCCTCACCCGATTCTAATTTTGTGAGTATAAGAAGGTCCTCCACAAGCCTTCTCATATCTTCAACACGCTTGAGAGCCTTTTCCAGAAAGGCTCTCTTTTCCTCTCTGTCCTCTTCCTCATAGAGGGTCTCCAGCAGGCTTTTGAGAACAGCTATGGGTGTTTTGAGTTCATGAGAAACATTTGCCACAAACTCCCTTCTTGACCTTTCGTATCTTTTCAGCTCCGTTATGTCTGAAAAACGAACCACCGTCAGGTCGCTACCTGTGAATACATAAAGAGAATACTCCCTCTCCTCGTGGTCAAAGTTGCAGACCCTGTCCTTCTTCTCTGATATGGCTTCTGCAAGACAGCTTACCACTGTGAGGTTGTTGACACATTCGTAGTAAGGCTTGCCCTCAAAGCTCTCCCTCACAATCTTCCTCCTCACGAGGAAGTCGTTTCCAAAGACCACCTTTCCCTCCCTGTCTATCAGAAGGTATCCCTCGCCAACCTGACTGAGAAACTCCTTAAGAAGGCTCATGGGAGTAGAGGGTGTTCACTATCTTCTCAAGCCTTTCCTCAAGCTCCTGCTCTGTGCCGGCAACCAGGTTTATATGCCCCATCTTTCTTTTTGGCTTCCTCTCCTTGCCATACCAGTAGAGCTTTGTCCCATCCATGGAAAGGATGCTGTGAAGGTCCATATCTTCCAGAGAGAGCCCCAGTATGTTGACCATCCCTGACGGGGACTTGAGCCTTGTAGAGCCCAGAGGAAGACCGCATATGGCTCTCAGGAGGTTCTCAAACTGGGATGTGTAGCATCCATCAAGGCTGTAATGACCCGTGTTGTGAGGCCTTGGTGCAAACTCATTCAGGAGAACCCTCCCGTCCCATGTGTAGAAAAACTCAACCGCCATGAGCCCCACGAGAGCAAAATCCTCCATAAGGGAAAGAAGCATATCCTCCGCCTCTCTTATGGCTAGGCTTCTCGTCTGGTTGTAAAGGAGTATCCCCCCCTCGTGGCGGTTTACGGTAAGAGGATATATTCTGCTGTTGCCCTTTCTGTCTCTGACCC
Organism: Aquificaceae bacterium; assembly: GCA_037481935.1. NCBI lineage: Bacteria > Pseudomonadati > Aquificota > Aquificia > Aquificales > Aquificaceae > Aquificaceae bacterium. The sequence continues at coordinate 194,230 of JBBFKQ010000003.1, forward strand.
CTATGAGGGAGAACTCAAAGCTAAAGTCTATAAAACGTTCTATGAGAAAGCTTTCCTCCTGAGAGTGATTTTTCAGTATGTTATCCAAATCCTCCAGATAGTAGACCCTGTATTGACCTTTTCCATCGTAACCCAGTTTTTCTGCCTTGACCACACAGGGAAGCCCAAACTCTCTTACTGTATCCTTCAGGCTCCCCCAGCCTGACAGAGTAAAGTCTGCGGTGGGATAGCCCCTTTTTCTGTAAAACTCCTTCTCCCTTATCCTGCTCCTCTTTATCTCAAGCACATTGAGGGATGGCGTGGTAAGGTCATATACCTTTTCAAGAACACCCTCCTCTATGTGTTCAAACTCGTAGGTTATGACATCACAGTGCCTTATAAAGTCTTCAACCCCTTCTGGCGGAAACCACCTGTCTGCAATCCTGCTGGCAGGAGACCTGGGGTCGGGGTCAAGCACAAGAAATTCAAAGCCAAGCTTCCTACCCTCAAGTATGGTCATCCATCCCAGCTGTCCGCCACCGAGAATGCCTACCCGCATGGGAAAATTATAAAACTTCCAGATAACCAAATCCCTGCCCCGTTCTCACCCCCAGTCCGTATTGATACACAAACCTCAGCACTTCAGGGTTGTCGGTATTTATGAAAAACTCTCCAATAAAGGACCTTATGTATCCCCCGTAGTGCCTTACCATCTCTTCCTTGTAGTGTATGAGTCTGAAGGAAAAGGCTTTTACTTCTGGCTCGTAGCCTTTAATGGCTCTAAAGCGCCGGATTGTGTTTTCAAAAAGAACCTCCTGAAAATCCCTTTCCAGAGGAAGGGCATACCTGAGCTTGGGGTTGCCCTCATTGGCCCCAGCCCTTTCCACAACTACCGGAGAAAGCGTCTTAAAAGCACCCTTTGACCAGTCTCCCTCCTTTTCAAGTCTTACATCTTTGAGCACAAACTCCGCCTCCCCGATTTTGTGAACCTTTCCCCTCAACTCGGTTAATCCGTTGTAGAGCTTTACTCCATAAACGGGGTCTCCTGTGGAGATTCGGAGGTTCACAAACTTAACACCTTCAATGGCATCCCTGCTAAAGTTTATTTCCTTCCCAAGGTATACCGCAAAGGTGTAGGGTCTGACGGGGTTTTCAATAAACTCCCTTACTCCAAAGACCCTCTTCATCAGGGATATGAACCTGCGCCTGTAATCAAGGGGTATGCTGGTCTCTTCTGGATTTTCCAGCCTCACAAGGAAACGCATGGAAAAATTTTATAGTGGTGTCAGAAAGCATGCAATGCAGCTGTTATAATATTCTTCAAAAGACAAGGAGGTAGTCAATGAGGAGGATGTTGACACTAACCATTGTGACGGAACCCATCGGTGTGCTGAGCTACGGTGACAGGGTAGGTATTTACACGCTTCTAAAGAAAATAAACACAGTTTCTGGTGCTGAGTTGCCTTTTGCTTCTGATAAAATGCTGAGTTATGAGTTAAAAAGGGCCGGAAGGATTTATCACAACTGGAGACTTCTTGACGAGGAAATAGCAAAAAAGATTAAGTCAATAAGGGACCAGTCTGGTTCAAAGAAAAAGAGAGGGAAAAAGGAGGCAGAAGAAAAAGAGTTATTCTCTGAAGAGGAGAATATTAATGCATCGGTTGATTACGGTAAACTTTCAGTGGAAATCATTAAAGATTACGAAGAGGCAGACCTGTTTGGCTTTATGTTCCCTCTCAGGAACGAAGGAGCCCTGAATCGCAACAAAGCCGTTGTGTTTGACCACATAATCTCTGTAAAGCCCTTTACAGGCTCCCAAAATCTAATACATAACCTTGATGCAAGAGAAAGGTATCTAAAACACCTCGGAGAGGATGACAAGTCCAGACAGGCAATTGTCTACTTTGAGGAGCACAGGTCTCCGTACATATACACCGTATCCATTGAACTGGACAGAGTGGGAAGAGAGGACAGAAGTGGAGAGCTGGCAGTGGAAAACTCAGCAAGAGCAAAAAGAGTTTTGCAGGTGCTTGATATACTGGAAAAGAGCTTTGCAAGAAGGGTTGGTGGTAGAGTATATCCTCTCACACCACTTTTCATGGTAGGGGGCGTCTATGAGTATTGCGTGCCTTACTTCATTAATGCTCTGGGAGTTGACTACGATGGGAATAAGGTAAGCGTCAGCTTCAGAAAAAGTCTGATACCAAAGGGGCTTGGTTTCGTAACTGGTGCGAGGGGTCTCGGTGAACTTCTTGAGGTGAGTGGATGTGATGATGTAAAGAGTATGGAAGATGCCTTTTCAAAGTTGAGGCAGGAAGTAGAGGCTTGTTATGCAGAAGCCCAGCAAACTGCTTAAGTTCAGGCTCTTCTCAAAGTTTGCCTTTTTCAGGACAAGGTTTTCCTTCAAGGGAATTGAGACCTACCCTCTACCAACACCATCAACCATAATAGGACTTTTATACACTGCCTGTGGGAAAAAGTGGAAGGAAGAGGTTTTTGATATGTCCATACAGGGATACTTTGAGGGTAGTATGGAAGACTTCAGGTGGCACAGAGCGGTAGATTTTAACGGAAAAAGCATAGACCGCTACGTTCTGAGGCTGCCCCTTTTGCTAAACCTTGAGGTTGTGGTTCATGTAAAAAGTCAGGATAGGGATACTCTTGATTATTTTCTGGAAGGTCTTTTGAGACCGAGGAGCATCCTGAGGCTCGGGGAGTTTCCAACCTCTATAATCAGTGCGGGTTATGTTGAGTATGAAGAAAGGGAGGCAGATTTCCTGACTATACCATACGATGCATGGGTGCCGGAGGACATTAACAGTGGTTTTAAAAGAGGCTCAAAGGGTATTTATTTCAAGCTACCCACCTTTTGGTCTTCTGTTAACAAACCAAGAGAATTCATTTACAGGGGATATTATTACCATACAAAAGGCAGTCTTCTGCATGGGAGAAGTATCCTGTATGACGAGGAGGGTTTACCTGTATGGCTGTGAAGTTTCTGATTGACAACTGGCTGATGGCGGTTTCTGCAGTAGGTTTTCTGGAGATACTCGCCCAGCATGACCCAGAGCTATACAGAAAAGTTGTAAGCGTGCAGGACAGGTATTTACTTGTTGACAAGAACTTCTGGGATGATGTTTTTCCAGATATTTATGAAGATTGGGCAAAGAAGAATAGGGGGCTACTTATATCTTTTCACAAGAATAATGTTAGAGTCGGAGGGAACATAGCTATAAAGTCAGAGCCACCCTACTTGAGATTTCAAACAGGTCCACTGAGTGAATTTCTGTGTCAGTTTTGTCTTGAAAGGAAGGCATACTTTAAAGTTGACGGGAGAACGGTAAGAGTTTTTGAAAGGGAGATTTTTACACCGCTTGGAAGTTCCGATGACATACCGAGTAACTTCTCGGGGGGACGGAACAACCTCTACATATGCAAAGAGTGCGAGTCCCTTATATACTGCTCAAGTGCTGGCTTTACACGCTTTCGTGGCTCAAACTACTTCCTTTACGTGGAAGAAGACCCTATAACTCTCTGGAAACTAAACTCTTATTTCAAAAGGAAGGTAGAAGGCATAAAAAGGGATAACAGAAGTGTAAGACAGGAGTTCCTTGATATGTCCTTCTTACTTCTCTCAAAGGTAGCCTCTATAAGATTATCGCGGATATATCTTGTTGAACTCAGCTCTCTTGGACAGAATTTCAATGTGTATAGCTCTCACCTTCCGAGAGAGATAATAGAGGTTCTGAACAACTATCTTTCAAAGTTTCCCACAAGGCTTGAGAGTATATACTCTGATGTGCTAAAGCAGGCAAAAGGCAGAAATCTCTATCCTGTTATAATCCGCTTGCTGGAGGGATGGAGTAGATTTAAAAAGGATAAAAAAGAAACCTCATCAGGCAGGGATGAATACATGAGGATATCCAAAAATTTGAGTCTGTATGAAATTGATTTTCTTTTGAGGTTTCAGAAAGAACTTGAAGGAGGGTATACCATGAATGGGAACGTATACGCAGACATAGCAAGGAAGATATCTGCCAGCACCGAGGAAAGGCAAAGGCAGAAGCTGGTCTATGACCTTCTGAGACACATAAGACAGCAGGATGTGCACGGTTTTGTAGAGAGACTTCTATTTGAACTCAACAAGGTAGAGGGTCTGCAACTTGATGCAAGGGAGAGAAAGGGGCTGGAAAAGCTCGCGCTTGGCGAGGACTTTAAGAGTGCTTCTCTGGTGATGGTTGCTCACCTTGTGGGAGGTGACGCAAGGGGGCAGTCAGGAGGGGAAGAAGATGAAGAGTTTCAATCTGAGTGATTACCTTGCAAAACCTGATGGGACAACCCTTCATGAGCATGTTAACTGGTTGCTGAATAACCTTGAGACTCTCAAGGCTTTATACGGAGATAGGATAGAGCTAACCTGTCCAGAGCCCTACAGACCATTTTTGTGGAAGTCTCTTGAGCTTGCCTGCAGGTATCATGACCACGGGAAAATGTGCTCTGATTTTCAAAAAGCCATGAAAAAGGGGGTAAACCCCTCCATAAGACACAACTGTCTTAGCCCTGCTTTCTTTATTCAATCTGTCCCAGAAGTGTTATCTGATGTGCCAGAAGACATAAAAAGTGACCTCATATTTCTCATATGCAACGCAATCCTTTACCATCATCACAGACTGTCAAAGGTAGAAGACATAGAAAATGTATTGAGGGAGGAGTTTGGAATAGATGGCTTGAACTCGCTGGTAAAACACCAGATTAATAAGGGTGAATACGGTTCAATGGATGAATATTTCAGGGACGACTCTGAAGAGTTATATGGGTTTTATTATCTTCTGAAAGGTCTCCTGCTCCGTATAGATCACGCGAGTAGTGCAAAAATACTGGTTGAAAAAGACCCCTTACATGAGGTTTTTAAAGTAGTAGAGCAAAAAATAAAAAATCTCAAACCTTTTCAGAGGCAGGTGTATGAAGAAAGGGATAAAAATTTAATACTCAAGGCTCCGACAGGAAGTGGCAAAACGGAGGCTGGCTTGCTGTTTATGGACTCAAAAGGCTTTTTTGTCCTTCCGGTAATAACCTCAATAAATGCCATGTATGAAAGGTTTGTAAACTTGTTTGGAAGTAATAAAGTAGGGCTGTTGCATTCAAATGCTTTCTCGTATCTATATTCAAGGTCTTCTGAAGACAATACTGTGGAAAGCATCTATGAAGATGTGGAGTATGCAAACAACTTTGCCTATCCTCTCCTAGTCTGCACCCCAGAACAGATACTGCCTTTCGTGCTGAGGTTTAAGGGTTTTGAGAAGTATTACTCTGTGCTTTCTTATTCAAGGCTTGTAATAGATGAAGTGCACGCTTACGACCCAGTGGCTATGGCATATGTGTTCAAGGCAGTAGAGCACACAGTCAAACTTGGAGGTAAGGCTCTGGTAATGAGTGCAACCATACCGGATTTTCTGGAGAGGGATTTCATAAATCTCGGCTTTGAGCTCATAGAACATGAGGAAGAAGACATAATAAGACACCGCATAGCTCTGGTGGATAAGCCTGTGGAAGAGGCTACTGATAGCATACTAGAGCTTTCACAGAAGGGTAAGGTTCTCGTAATCGTGAATACAGTTAGCAAAGCTCAAGAGTTATGCAGGAAGCTTGAGGAGCGTTCACTCAAGGTTTACCTACTGCACTCAAGATTTATACAGAGAGATAAGAGACGACGAGAGAAGGTGCTAAGATGTGCTATACAGACCAAAGAGAGGGGCATATTCATAACCACACAGCTTGCAGAGGTGTCGTTGGACATAAGCGCAGACTACCTGATAACAGAGCTTTCAACAATAGATAGCCTTATACAGAGGATGGGGAGGGTCAACAGAAGGGGAGAAAAGGGAAAGCCTGACAGTCCAAACGTCTTTGTATACACGCAGGAACCCTCCGGGGTTGGCTCTGTATACCACAAAGACCTTGTGCAGACAACTTTAGAAGCTCTGAAACCTTTTGACCGCAGTCTTTTATCAGAGAAGGATAAAAGGGATATTGTCAACCGGGTTTTTGCCAAGGTTGATAACTTCCGCAGGGAGTATGAAGATACAAAAGTTTATGTAGACAGACTATGGGAGCTAAATGGATACATAGAACCATCAGAGAGAAAAGAAGCAATGAAAAACTTCAGGAGAATCTTCAGTCTGAGTGTAGTGCCGCAGATATATAAAGAAAAGGTTTCATCAATGATTAAAGAGTTTAGCAGGGAAAAAGGAATTGGAAAGCTAAAGGTGCTGATGAAAATCTCCGATTATTGCCTTCCTGTGCCATATTATCTATACCTTCAAGATCGTGATAGATTTCTCAAGATTAGCGAGCTTAAGGGATATAACATATACTGGTTCAGGGGAAACTACAGCAAGCATCTTGGGCTCCTATCACTTGCTGACGCTGATGACACCTATCAGGACAACATCCTCTGATGGACCTTAGAGAGCTCAGATACAGAGGCACGCAGGTAGCTTACTCCGTGGTGTGCGAGCGAAAGCTGTGGCTCTTTTCAAGAGGTGTGAGCTTTGAGCACCTTTCTGAGTGGGTGCAGCTTGGAAGACTTCTGGATGAGAGGAGCTTCAGGAGGGAGAGGGAAGAGGACTTTTACGATGAGCCAGTGAGGGTGGACTTCATAAGGTCCAGAAGGGGTCTTGTGGTGCATGAAGTAAAACACTCAAGGGCAATAGAGACCGCCCACGAGCTTCAGGTCAAGTATTACATCTACTACCTGCGTAAAAAGGGTCTGGAGGTTTCCCACGGAGTCATCCATTATCCAAGGGCAAGGCAGATAAGAGAGGTCTACCTTACGCAGGAGGATGAGGGACTTATAGAGGATGCCCTGTTGCATATGGGGGAGGTGCTCTCTCTGAGCTTACCACCCCCAGTGATAGATAAACCTTACTGCAAAAAGTGTGCCTACGAGGAGTTCTGTTATGGGTAGGGTCTACTACATAACGCACAGTGGAGAGCTAAGGCGTGAGGAAAACACCATCGTGTTTGAAAACTCCGAGTTCAAAAAGTCCATACCCATAGAAGACCTTGATGAACTCTTCTTGCTCTCTGAGATTTCCACCAACAGCAAGGCTCTGGGTCTGCTGTCAGAGAGAGGTGCAGTGGTGCACTTTTTCAACTACTACGGATACTACATAGGAAGTTTCTATCCAAGAGAAAAAAATCTATCCGGTTTCCTGCTGGTCAGTCAGGTCCAGCACTATCTTCAAAAAGAAAAAAGGCTCTATCTGGCAAAGAGCTTTGTGGAAGGTGCCATAAAAAACCTGTGCCCCTTTCTTCAGATTGAGCAGGAGACATACCTTTCTGAGCTCTCTTTTGCTGAGGACATACCACAGGTCATGGCGGTGGAAGCGAGGCTGAGAAGGGACTTTTACGAGAAGTTATCCCAAGAAACAGGCTGGGACTTTGAAAAGAGGACAAAAAGACCACCTCATAATCCACTCAACGCCCTCATATCCTTCGGAAACTCTCTCGTTTACGCCAAGGTGCTGGGAGAGATATACCAGACACAGCTCAATCCCACTATAAGCTACCTGCACGAGCCCTCAGAAAAGAGGTTTTCCCTTTCTCTTGACGTGGCGGAGCTCTTCAAACCTATCCTCTCGGACAGGCTCATAGTCCAGCTCATAAAGGAGAGAAAACTCACAGAAGAGCACTTCCTTCAGGAACTCCAGTATGTCTATTTGAGCAGAGAGGGCAGGAGGGTCTTCGTGCAGGCTTTCAATGACCTCCTTGAGTCCACAGTCAGACACCGCAGGCTGAACCGCAAAGTCTCTCACCGCCAGCTCATAAGGCTTGAGCTATACAGGCTGATAAAACACCTGCTGGAGGAAGAAGTCTACAGACCCCTCAACTATTGGGCTCTCTAATGTGGGTCATACTTGTCTACGACATATCCACAGTAGATAAGGAAGGACAGAAAAGGCTCAACAAAGTCCGGAAAATTGTAAAGAGATACATCCACCACGTGCAGAAGTCCGTGTTTGAGGGAAGTATCAGCCTGTCAAGACTGGAGAGGCTCAAGGCTGAGCTTCTTGAAGTTATAGACCGCCGGCAGGACAGCCTGATAATCTACATCTTTGAAGATATGGTGAACCACAGTCGAGAGATTCTCACCGAAGGCGAAGACCCCACCTCTAACCTGCTTTAAGAGTCCCAACTTGAAGAAGACCAGCTATCCCACGAGGAGCTTCCACTGTCCCAGCCGGAGGAGCTCCAAGAGTCATTCCAGCTTGAAGAGCTCCATGAATCATCCCAGTTTGAAGAACTGCTGTGGTCATCATGGTGAAAAACATGATACATAGGGCAGGATGGGTCCCAGAGGGCACGGGAAAGGTCACAGTTATCTTCATGCCATCTCCTGTAGTGGTCATCATCTTCATAGAGACTGGAGGAGCTTTCCCATCTTTCACGGTTTTCATAACTGTCAAGAAGACCGGTGGAGCCTTCTGAGGTTGAAAAACCGCTTGTTCTGCCCATACCGCCATCCTTGTAGCTCGCATCGGAAGATGCAGACCATCCACTAGGCAGACCGCCATAAAAGTTCCCTCCGCTATAGTCAGGAGGGAAAGCCTCATCGTTAGCAGATTTTACTCTCCATAGAAGGAAAAGGATAGCCAGAATCAGCAGAATCAGCTCCATGGTTCACCTCCCTTCTGACTTATTAATATAACCACATGAAGTGTCTGTATCTGACAAACACTGTGCTATAATAATAGAACAAGAGTTAGAGGGGTTATGCCCCCATGACATCTTGGCAACTGAATAGGGCTCTAACTTTTACTGTGCCATACGACCGTATGACCATACGACCATATGTATGGTTTTACGGTCTTACGGCGGTATGGCGTGTGCTTCTGAGCGTTGAAAGTCAAGGCTTTGAATTTGATAATAACACACTCAAGTCTGCAGAACCTCCGACTTCTGGCAAATAACCCCCTTTTGAGAGGGGTGGGGGGTTGACAAAAGGCTTGATGTTTCTTATTATTTTTTACATACCGATTTAGGGTTGCTAATCTACCGTGTGGAGTTGAAACTGAGGAGTCCTTAAGAGATTAAGTAGTGCTAAACAGTGTTGCTAATCTACCGTGTGGAGTTGAAACCACTGCTTTTTGTGGCTCTTCTGTGCTGGTTATAACGTTGCTAATCTACCGTGTGGAGTTGAAACTAGCCCGCGCTTCATGTTCTCGTATGTGTCTGCATGTTGCTAATCTACCGTGTGGAGTTGAAACAGATAAACATAACCTTTCTTGCTTTCATAAAACTTCAGTTGCTAATCTACCGTGTGGAGTTGAAACCTTCTCCTGTGTCTTCTTTTACCCAAACATTTTTTCTTTCGTTGCTAATCTACCGTGTGGAGTTGAAACTATCAAAAAATTGGATCAAATCCTGGTCTTGCTTTGGTTGCTAATCTACCGTGTGGAGTTGAAACTTAATCTGCACATCAATGCTATAATAATCATTGATAACTTGTTGCTAATCTACCGTGTGGAGTTGAAACTCTTTCAATCAACAGCATTACCTTTTCAAACTGGTTGCTAATCTACCGTGTGGAGTTGAAACTTTTTATGTATCCCCTTATACCAAAGCGTGTTTGCGCATTGCTAATCTACCGTGTGGAGTTGAAACGCAAGCTCAAGAGCCTTTTTAATACCCGCAGTGGTGCGTTGCTAATCTACCGTGTGGAGTTGAAACTAAAGCTATCCAATAAACATCTGGCTCAACGGCAATTGTTGCTAATCTACCGTGTGGAGTTGAAACCCTGCTCCACAGTGTTATTCCTATTGTCCCTGCTGCAAGTTGCTAATCTACCGTGTGGAGTTGAAACACTGGTTTGAAGATTTCTTTGGCATATCCGAACACCGGGGAATGTTGCTAATCTACCGTGTGGAGTTGAAATGTGTTTGATACCTCCTATTCTGCATGCAACAGTTGAATGTGCACAGAGCCCACCGCTTCTGGTATAATATAACCCGAGTTGCAAGTTATAAGAAATTATGGTAAAAAAAAGCTCCCCATGGAAAACCCATAGGGAGGATTAAGAT